>CAVFMZ010000021.1:0-32958 GCA_963623675.1 Firmicutes bacterium CAG:176
AGGTGACAGCCTGTGAAAGGAACGTCCGCAGTCCCGGTACTTCATGAGAACGAGCTATGGCGACGTTCGAATGTTAGTACCGCTGGATCGAGGACTTAGCGCGAGCGGTTCCGCTCACAGCCTGTCACTTCCAACCCATCTGCGGTACCTGATATTACAAGCACAAAGGAGGAACTATGGCGGAAGAGATAGTATTCTGTAAAGGCGGCGGCTGTACCGCAAAGCTTGGCCCGGATCTTTTAAGCCATGTACTGGACAAGCTCCCCAGAGGAGAGAAAGATCCCAACCTGCTCATCGGCTACGACAGCAAGGATGACGCGGCGGTCTACCGGATTTCTGACGAAGTGGCGGTGGTGCAGACCCTGGATTTCTTCCCGCCCATGCTGGATGATCCCTATGTGTTCGGGCAGATTGCGGCCACCAATGCCCTGAGCGATATTTACGCTATGGGCGGCACGGTGAAGACAGCCCTCAACATTGTCTGCTTCCCGGAAAAGATGGATCTGAATATCCTGGGAAAGATCATGCAGGGCGGTGCGGAGAAAGTCATGGAAGCCGGAGGAACGCTGGCTGGCGGTCATTCCATCATGGACAATGATGTAAAATATGGTCTGTCGGTGACCGGTGTGGTGCATCCGGATCATATTTATGGAAATAATCAGGGGCAGCCATCCGATGTGCTGATCCTGACAAAAAAACTGGGCGTCGGACTGGTGTGCAATGCCAACCGGGTGGGACTTGCCCCGGAAGGAGCCATGGAAGAGGCCGTTGCATCCATGACCACCCTGAATAAAAAGGCGGCGGAAATCAGCAAACACTATGAGATTCATGCCTGCACAGATGTGACAGGATTCGGATTTCTGGGACATTTAAGTGAAATGACAGACGGGCGGCTGACCGCGGAGATTGATTCCATCTCCATTCCGGTGATCCGTGGAGCCATCCACTGTGCGGAAGAATTTCTTCTGACGGCGGCGGCTCAAAGGAATCGGAACCATGTGGGAGACCGGGTTGAATTTTCCAGCTGGATCCCATTTTCCATGGAAGAATTATTATTTGACCCGCAGACCTCCGGCGGACTTCTGTTCGCAGTAAAACCGGAGCAGGCGGGAGCATTTTTAAAAGAGTTGCGAGAGGCGGGACTTCCGGCCGCCATGGTGGGAAGACTTGTGGAAAGAAAAGAAAAAGAAATTTATGTAAGATAGGAGAGACGAAAGATGATAACAGTGAATGCCATGGGCGATGCGTGCCCGATCCCGGTAGTGAAGACAAAGAAAGCCATGGAGAGCCTGAAGGCTGGTGACGTGGTGGAAACTTATGTGGACAATGAGATCGCAGTGGAGAACCTGACCAAAATGGCAAAGCAGACCGGCTGTGCAGTGACAAGCCAGAAGCTGGAAGAAGGAAAATACAGCGTACAGATTACCGTTGCAGAAGCAGCAAATACCAAAGCTGCACCGGAAACCATGGAAAACTGCAGTCCGGCACCGGCATCCAACAAAGTCGTTGTGATCCGCAGTTCCGTCATGGGAGAGGGCGACCCGGAGCTTGGAAAAGTGCTGATCAAAGGATTTATCTATGCACTCTCCCAGCAGGAAGACCTGCCGAAGACCATGCTGTTTTACAATGGCGGCGCTCACCTGACCTGTGAGGGTTCCGCATCCCTTGACGATTTGAAAGAACTGGAGCAGAGAGGAGTCAGAATCCTGACCTGTGGAACCTGCCTGAATTTCTACGGTCTTTCTGAAAAACTGAAAGTTGGAGAAGTGACCAACATGTATGAGATCGCCGAGACCATGTCAAAGGCATCTCTTATCGTGAGTCCGTAAGATGCGGACAAGACATCTGCAGCTTGTGGTGACCTTTGCGACGACCACGGCTGCCATAGAGATGGAGCGAAAAGCAGAGGAAGAACAGATCCCGGGACGGCTGATTCCCCTTCCGTCGGAGATTTCCGCCGGGTGTGGGCTTGCCTGGAAGACGGAACTCCCGGAGAAAAAAGCGCTGCTTACATTTATGGAGCAGGCGGGACTTCGTTGGGAAGCTATATATGAATGTAATCTGTTCTGATATTCAGAGCCATGCACATGCCCGTAAATATGTGGCGTATGCTTGCATACAGGCGCATATTTCGGAGCATGTATATGGCGAGAAGCCATACATGAGCAAAAAGAAAGCCTCGTAGAGGCAATTTTGCGAATGTGGCTCTGAATAGTTATAATCTGTATTAAATACAGCAGAAGAGAAAGGAAGCCATGCTTTACTATAATCAGTATGTACGGGCGGAAAGCCTTGACGAGGCTTACGACCTGTATCAGAAAAAGAACAATTTTATTCTGGCCGGTATGCTCTGGCAGAAAATGAGAAATAAGACCATGGGAACCGCCATCGATCTGTGCGGGCTTGATCTTGACAAGATTGAGGAGACGGAGGATGCATTTCGGGTTGGTGCCTATGTATCTTTACGTGATCTGGAAACCAGTGAAGTATTAAATGCATATACGAAAGGTGCTTTCCGGGAATCTGTGCGTCACATTGTGGGCGTACAGTTCCGAAATGTGGCAACCGTGGGAGGAAGTATCTGGGGGCGTTTTGGATTCTCCGATGTGATGACCATTTTCCGCGCTCTGGGTGCGAAGGTGGAGTTCCACCATGCAGGTGTGATGGACCTTAATGATTTCGTAAAACTCCCGAGAAAAACGAGAGATATTCTGGTGGCGGTCATCGTGCCGAAAAATGTGGAGGGTGTTGTCTATTTAAGCCAGCGGAATCAGTCCACGGATTTTCCGGTGCTGACCTGTGCTGTGGCAAAACGGGCAGACGGCTATGCGGCAGCCATTGGTGCGACGCCTCATCTGGCAGAAGTGGTAATGGCTCCGGAAAGTGCTCTTTCCGAATTAAGCGATGAGCAGATAGATGCTTTCGCAGGGCAGGTATGTGAGCAGATCCGGTTTGGCAGCAACATGAGAGCGGGAGCTGTTTACCGGAAAGCAGTCTGTCGCGTGCTGGTAAAACGTGCCCTGCAGGCACTGAAAGGAGAACTTGACTGATGGATGTAAAAATAACATTAAACGGAAAAGTAGTCACTGATTCCGTGAACGCAGATATGGTTCTTCTGGATTTCTGCCGGAAACACAGATGCTATTCTGTAAAGCGTGGCTGTGAGAGCGGTAACTGCGGACTCTGTACGGTTCTTCTCGACGGAAAGCCGGTGCTTTCCTGCAGCACGCCGGTGGGACGTGCCAATGGACGGAAAGTGGATACACTGGAAGGCTTACAGGAAGAAGCTAAAGCCTTTACCGGGTTCTTCGCTGCTCAGGGAGCAGACCAGTGCGGATTCTGCAACCCGGGATATATTGTAAATATTGTAGCGCTGCTCAGAGAAAATCCGGATCCGACGGATGAGGAGATTCTGGAATATCTCTCCGGCAATCTGTGCCGCTGTACTGGCTATCAGAGCCAGCTTCGTTCCCTCAGAAACTATCTGAACAGCAAAAAAGAAGGCGCTGCCCTCGATCTGGAGGCAGGCGTTTATGGAGAAGACATCGGAAAGGAGTGGAAGCAGAATGGAATTTAAGCGTGACCGAAAAGATTACCATGCGGTTGGAAAATGTATTCCGAAGAAAGATTCTGAGCAGCTGCTCCTTGGAAAACCGGTATTTATGGATGATATGGTACCACAGGACTGTCTGGTGGTGAAAATCTTAAGAAGCCCTCATGCTCACGCCTTGATCGAAGATATCAATACGGCAGCAGCCCTGAAAGTACCGGGCATTGTGGCTGTTTATACCTGGAAAGACGTGCCGCAGAACCGGTTTGCCATTGCAGGACAGACCTTTCCGGAGCCGTCTCCTTATGACCGGCTCATTCTGGACCAGAGAGTCCGGTGCGTGGGGGATGCCGTGGCCATTGTGGCCGGGGAGACGGAAAAAGCAGTAGACAAGGCACTGCGCGTCATCAAAGTCAAATATCAGGTGCTGGAACCGGTGCTTGATTTTCATAAAGCCCTCGATAATCCGGTGCTGGTGCATCCGGAGGATAACTGGATGTCCCATGGAAATACCGGAGATGTAAAGCGAAATCTTCTGCACCATGAGGAGGATGCTCACGGAGATGTGGAAGCGGTGCTCACAGACTGTGAGGAAGTGATTGAGCATACTTACCGGATTAAGGCTGCTCAGCAGGGCTACATGGAGACCATCCGTGCTTACTGTGAGATCGACCGGTACGGACGGCTTCACTGCATCAGCTCTACCCAGATCGTCTTCCACCTGCGCCGTATTCTTGCCACGGCTCTTGGTATTCCAAAATCCAAAGTCCGTGCGGAAAAACCGCGGATCGGCGGCGGATTCGGCGCCAAACAGACGGCGGTCTGTGAAGTCTATCCGGCATTTGTTACCTGGATGACCAAACGACCCAGTAAGATTATTTACAGCAGAAGAGAGTGCCAGACCATTGCGTCGCCCCGTCATGAGATGGAAGTGACCGTTCGTCTGGGTGCCATGAAGGACGGACATATCCGTGCCATTGATCTTTATACCTTATCCAATACCGGCGCTTACGGTGAGCACGGAACCACGACGGTTGGTCTGTCCGGACATAAGGCGATTCCCCTTTACACCGGCGGATGCGAGGCAACCCGGTTTTCCTGCGACGTAGTCTACACGAATGTGCAGGCAGCAGGCGCTTACCGTGGTTACGGAGCCACCCAGGGAATCTTTGCACTGGAGTCTGCAGTCAATGAACTGGCAGAGAAGCTTCAGATGGATCCGGTGGAGCTCCGCATGAAAAATATTGTACGGGAGGGCATGTTCATGCCGGCGTACTTCGGAGAGATAGCTAATGCCTGTGCGCTGGATCGCTGTATTGAGCACTGCGCCGACAATTTCCACTGGAAAGAAAAATATCCGGTGAGGGATATGGGTAATGGCAAAGTGCGGGCAGCCGGTATGGCCATTGCCATGCAGGGCTCCTGTATTTCCAATGTGGATGTGGGTTCCTGTACACTGAAACTCTCTGATGAGGGCACCTATAATATGATGATCGGTGCGGCGGACATGGGTACCGGATGTGATACCATTCTGGCACAGATGGCAGCGGAAGTGCTGGATTGTGAGCCGGACCAGATCGCAGTCTTTGGTGCGGACACGGATGCGTCTCCATATGATTCCGGTTCCTATGCATCTTCCACGACCTATGTGACCGGTATGGCTACCCAGAATGCAGCCATGGAACTCCGGGAAAATATCAAGAAGATCGGCGCACAGCTGCTGGAATGCACACCGGAGGAGACCGATTTTGATGGTGAAAAGGTATATCTGATCAATGGGGACAAATCCGTCAGCCTGGCAGATATTTCCACTAAATCCCAGGTCAATAACCGGATTCCGGTGGATGTGACTGCTACCTATTCCTCGCCAGTTTCCCCACCGCCTTATATGGTTGGCATGGTGGAGATTGAGCTCGACAAAGAGACCGGAAGCGTGGAAATTCTTGATTATGAGGCAGTGGTAGACTGTGGAATTCCGGTCAATCCGAATCTGGCACGAGTCCAGACGGAAGGAGGACTGGGACAGGGCATCGGCATGGCACTTTATGAAAATGTCAGCTATAATGCCAAGGGAAAGATTGCAGAGGGCGACTTCATGCAGTATAAGATCCCGACCCGTCAGGATGTGGGCAACATTCATGTGGAATTTGAGACCAGTTATGAGCCGTCCGGCCCCTTTGGTGCAAAATCCATCGGTGAGATTGTCATCAACACGCCCGCTCCGGCACTGGCTCACGCTATCTACCGGGCCACCGGTGTCTGGCACAGAACTGTTCCGTTCACCCCGGAGAAAATTCTCATGGGCATGATTGATCCGGACTGGAAAGAGACGGATCACCGGGTAAAAGAATAAATGATACATGTGATTTATATGGCGGCTGGAAACAGCCGCCGTTTTGGAAGTAATAAGCTGTTATATACGTATGAAGGAAAGCCCCTGTACCGGCATGGGCTGAATCTTCTGTTGGAATTAAAGCGGGAGATGGGAGCCGAACTGACCGTCACTGTCGTGACCCAGTATCCGGAGATTCTGGCAGAAGTACAGGATATCTTTGAAAAATGCAGAATGGCAGAAATGCAGGCAGTGTTCTGCGAGGAAAGCAGACTGGGAGCATCCTATACCATCAAGGCCGGGATTGAGGCGGTGCTTTCTCAGTATTCAGTATCTGACCAAACAAAGTCAGGGCAGCCTATGACCGGAGCGCAGGACTATCTCATGTTCATGGTGGCAGATCAGCCAAATCTTACATTGGACAGTGTCCGAAAACTGATTCGGGCAGCAGGCAGCTGTGAGCAGGCAGCCCCTTCCGAACCACCGGCAGTCTCCCAGCCGGAGACCCTGTCCCTCCGCTGCGGCAGCACCCCTGGCAATCCCTGCATGTTCCGTGCAGACATCATCCCGGAACTTATGACCCTCACCGACGACCAGGGCGGACGGAAAGTCCTGAAGCAGCATGCCTGCCAGTATGTGGATATTTCTGATGAAAAGGAACTGGCAGATGTGGATGAACCGTTGCAGGTCATGGAAAATCTGAAAGCACAGAAGTGACAGCCTGTGAAAGGAACGTCCGCAGTCCCAGTACTTCATGAGAACGAGTCAAAGACGACGTTCGAATGTTAGTACTGCTGGATCGAGGACTTAGCGCGAGCGGTTCCGCTCACAGCCTGTCACTTCCGGACATTGGGTTGCTGTGACCTGTAACGTTGATCCTGGATTTTTCAAAAAATTTTAAAGAAAGGGTTGCTCTTTTCTAACAACCGTGGTAGCATAGCAGACAAAGAAAATGTAAAAATGATAGAGGCGCGGGCTTCATAAGTACAGACTGATACAGGTCGGAAACTGTCAGTCATGGAAAGGGAATACCGCCGAAGAGATCCGGACATTCCGAAGGAAGGATTTCTGGTCTGCCACAGAAGATGTGTCAGACTGTCACAGGACTGTGGAGAGCTATCATTGGTCAGACAAAAATTATAAGGCCATGAACGCAGTCAAAAGAATTGTGTTCATGGCTTTTTTGTCGTATGGGAAACTCTGTTTCCATACGACAAAACGCTTCGCGAGGATCGCACTGCGGCGGTGTTGAATAATGTTGCAATGGCAACCCGCCGCAGGCGGAGAATCTCGCAAGCGAGATTCTTATTTGTGGATCTATCATGTTTTACACGAGAGAAGAAGGGAGAATTATTAGTTATGGATTATGTACCCGCCATGTACGCCACATTCTGGGCGCTGGTGCCGCCGGTTGTGGCAATCGCGCTCGCACTGATCACCAAAGAGGTGTATTCCTCACTGTTCCTTGGTATTTTAGTTGGAGGCCTGTTCTATTCAGGTTTCAGCTTTGAAGGAACCATCGTTCACATTTTCCAGGACGGTGTTGTAAGTGTGTTATCTGACAGTTACAACGTCGGCATCCTGATTTTCCTGATCATTCTGGGAGCAATTGTATGTCTTATGAACAGGGCAGGCGGTTCCGCTGCATTCGGACGCTGGGCCAGTGAACACATTAAGACCCGTACCGGCGCACAGCTGGCTACCATCGCACTTGGTGTCCTGATTTTTATCGATGATTATTTTAACTGCCTGACCGTGGGAAGCGTCATGCGTCCGGTTACCGACAAGCACAACATTTCCCGGGCGAAACTGGCTTATCTCATTGATGCAACCGCAGCGCCGGTCTGCATTATCGCACCGATTTCCTCCTGGGCGGCAGCTGTTACCGGATTTGTAGAAGGCGAAGACGGACTGGCACTTTTCATCAGCGCCATTCCTTATAATTTCTATGCATTACTGACAATTGTCATGATGATAGCAATCGCGATTCTGAACATTGATTTCGGTTCCATGAAAGTGCATGAAGACAATGCAAAAAATGGAGATCTGTTTACCACACCGGATCGTCCGTATGGTGACGGAAGTGATGAAGTTGCAGTTGGAAACGGTACCGTAAAAGACCTGATTATCCCGATCTTTTCCCTGATTGTATGCTGTGTCATCGGCATGATCTGGACCGGTGGATTTTTCGAGGGAACGGATTTTGTAACCGCATTTTCCAACAGTGATGCATCGGTAGGTCTGGCGGTAGGAAGTGCATTTGCACTGGTCATTACCATCGCACTGTATGTCAGCCGTAAAGTACTTGGATTTAAAGAGTGTATGGACTGTATCCCGGAGGGCTTCAAAGCCATGGTTCCGGCCATTATGATCCTGACCTTTGCATGGACCCTGAAAGCCATGACCGACAGCCTGGGTGCTGCTGAGTTCGTGGCAGCGCTTATCAAAGGCAGCGCATCCGGAATCGTAAATCTGCTTCCGGCCATTATCTTTGTAGTTGGCTGCTTCCTGGCATTTGCCACCGGAACTTCCTGGGGAACTTTCGGAATCCTGATCCCGATCGTTGTTGATGCATTCCAGGCAACCAACCCGACCCTGATGACCATCGCCATCTCCGCCTGCATGGCAGGAGCTGTCTGCGGTGACCACTGCTCCCCGATCTCTGATACGACGATCATGGCATCCGCCGGAGCACAGTGCAACCACGTAAACCACGTATCCACACAGCTGCCTTATGCAGTCAGCGTGGCTGTGATTTCCTTCATTACCTATATCGTGGCAGGCTTTGTACAGTCCGCATGGATTTCCCTTCCGGTCGGCATCGTGCTGACGCTGGGCTATCTGATGGTGATGAAAAAAAGAAGCGAAGCATAAGATCGAAGAGGAGAACCGGGAGGTTCTCCTTTTCTGATTCCTGGCATTTTTTAATAGAACAGGCTCTGATGCGGAGGCTTGCCGGAATTTTGGGCAGATAGCGTTTTTCTTCTGAATTCTGCCCAGAAAAGTTTTATAAAACATTGATTTTTCCAAGAACACGAGGATTTTTCGTGATTTACGCAGGGATTTTTCAAAGTGTTGGGCAGATAGCCGTTGAGATTCTCCTTATGCCCAACTTGCTTTTAAATTGTGGGCATCAGAGTTATTGAAACTTGTATATAGCCAAATGCTCTGCACCAGATTTGAAAATCAGGAAAATTTTTGAAAAAAATGGGCGTCAATAAAGATTCAAATTGTATATGTCCAAAACTCTGAAAATACCAGGCAAGTCTTGTAATTACTGAAAGTAATGTTGGATTGTTTTCTCTACACTCTCTGTATCCAGTGGATTCATTTTCGTTTCATACGTCATAATTAATTGAATGGTTGGATAAATTCGATTTGCAATATAACTCTGTAATTTCGTCATTGCGCTTCTTGCATAAGAAGGATCATCGATCATACCAAAATGTTCCCAATAATAGATTTTTCCTGTTTTTGGATCCATGATTGTAAAATCCGGATAGACAGTGATTTCACCCAGTTGGAGTTCACATTCATAGCGAAAAGGAATTTCATTCATGTGCAGGAAAAAAGCAATTAAGGACTCGGATTTGGAACGGACGTAAAGGCCGCCTGCTGTTTTGTGAATCAATTGCTCTGGGTATTTTTCATTATGTCTGTAAGGGGATGTCAGCCATTCATGAATGGACTGAGGCTGCTTAGATTGGATATTGGTAAGAAGTTCTTTTGCTGCAGGAGAATTTGTGAGAAACTGCTCGGATGATTCTATATCTGCAGTATCAGCTATGCTGCCATAGCATCGCAGATATGCTTCTGTCGCTCGTCGTTCACGGATAAGTTCTTCCAGACGAAGTGACCAGTATTTTTTCGCTGCGAGCTGTTCTGCGTATTCTCTTTTCTTTTTGGGAATATAGGTCTGAATATGACCATCACTGTGATACCATTTGATGTACTTGCCATTTTGAGTACAGATCAGTTTGCCATCGGGATAGTTCAGAAGTTTCTGGTGAATGGCAGATATTTTCTCATCAAGTTCGTTTCGCCTGTCGAGCATTTGTCGGACGAATGGAGTCATAGCCCCTCCTTTCAATTGTACAATAAGTTATTCTGTTTTGTACAATTATTAAATCATATCTGAAAATGATTGTAAACTATGAAATGTGTTAGGAGAAGAAAAGTTACTGTTCAGACAGCAGCCAGACACTTGCTGTCAGGCTGCGTAAGAACTTGATTCAGGGGTGAGCAGGCTCCTTTTGCGAAGCAAAACTTTAAATGAGCCTGCGAATTGTTACTGGAACGAGGTACGAGTGAACAGTAACGAAGAAAATTTTATACAGACATGGACTATTGTAACGAATTGACATGGATTGCTACATGACTCTATAATGAAAAAAACAACTATCCAGAGCCATGTGTATGGCTTTGAAAATGATAGAAAGTGAAAGAACGGGAGCTTTACATAAATGACCTGGCAGGAATTTGAGCAGCAATTTTCTATTCAATTAAATGAGCAGCAGAAAAGTGCCGTGCGGAGTGTGGACGGGCCGGTGCTTCTTCTGGCGGTGCCGGGCTCGGGCAAGACGACGGTGCTGGTGACGAGGCTGGGCTATATGATTTACTGCAAAGGGATAGATCCGGGTAACATCCTGACTGTCACCTATACGGTAGCGGCGACGAAGGACATGGCGGACCGGTTTGCGGCGAAATTCGGACAGGAGATGGCGGAGCGGCTGGAATTTCGGACCATTAACGGCATCTGCGCCCGGGTGATTCAGTACTATAGCTGGAAGACAGGCAGGACAGCATTTCAGCTTCTCACGAATGAAAAGCGGATTTCGGCCATGCTGTCGGGTATTTACCAACAGACGGAGAGGGTCTATCCGACAGAAGGGGATTTGAAAAATGTCCGGACGCTGATTACCTACATAAAAAACCGGATGCTGAACGAGACAGAAATTCAGAAGCTGGAGGAAGAAGCGGAGATCCATCTGGCTGCCATCTATAAAGAGTACTGTCGGCAGCTCCGGGAGCAGCAGCTTATGGATTACGATGATCAGATGGTCTATGCGTATAACATGCTTCGGAAAATTCCGGAGCTGCTCGCGTATTTTCAGGAGAAATATCCGTACATCTGCGTGGATGAAGCCCAGGATACATCGAAAATCCAGCATGCGATCATCGCGCTGCTGGCGTCGAAATCCGAAAATCTTTTTATGGTGGGAGACGAGGATCAGAGCATCTACGGATTCCGAGCCGCTTATCCGGAGGCATTGCTGGAATTTGAGCAGCAGCATCCCGGTGCGAAAGTGCTGCTGATGGAAGAAAATTTCCGTTCCGATGGAAATATTGTTCTGGCAGCAGACCGGTTTATCCAGAAAAATACTCTGCGACATGAAAAACATATGCGTCCTTCCAAGGAGAGAAAGCAGGACGTGAAAGAAATCTCCGTTGGAACCAGAAAAGCACAGTATTCCTATCTGGTGAAAGTGGCGGAGGGATGTACGATGCAGACGGCAGTGCTGTACCCGGAGCATGAGTGTGCGCTTCCGCTCATTGACCTGCTGGAGCGAAAAGGGATTCCCTACCGTATGAGAAATGCGGAACTGACTTTTTTTACCCATCGGGTGGTGCAGGATATCAGTAATATTATAAAACTGGCAGCAAATCCGAAAGATACAGAATTATTTCTGCAGGTTTACTATAAACTTAATACCTATATCCGTAAGCAGGATGCACTTCGGATTGCAGAACTGAGCAGAGAGAAAGACCAGTCCGTATGGGAGACAGCGCTTTCTTATGAGGGGCTGGACGGGTATGCGAAGAGCAGCGTTAAATCAGTGGCAACGCATATGGAACATATGCTGACGGAACCTGCAGTCAGGGCAATTCACCGGATCGTACAGTTTATGGGATATCAGGATTACCTGAACAGAAGTGAGATCAAAGGTACGAAGCTTGATACGCTGAGAATGCTGGCGGCATGGGAGGAGACGCCTCTTCGATTGGTGGAGCGGCTTCAGGAACTGCGGAAACTTATTGAAGAGAAAGAGCAGGATCCGACCTGTCCGTTTATCTTATCCACGATTCATGCCAGCAAAGGATTGGAATATGATACGGTTTATCTTCTTGATGTAGTGGATGGCATTCTGCCGGATCAGATTCCGGTGAATCCAAAGACGGTACCGAGAGAAGAACTGGAGACCTACGAAGAAAAGCGGCGGTTGTTCTACGTGGGTGCCACAAGGGCGAAGAACCGACTTTTCTTATTTACCATGAAGCAGACTTCCAGCTTCTGCGATGAATTTCTGGGGAAAGCAGCGCCTAAGAAACATGCTATCGAAGCAGTATTCGGAAATGTTCGCCTGCCAGGTTCGGATACCAAAGCGACAGCACCGAAAGCATTGTCAGAAAGCGAGTTCCAGGCCTTTATGGAACAGCTGGCGGAAGGCGTGGTGGTAACGCATAAGAAATTCGGGCAGGGCGTGGTAGTGGAATTGAATGAGAAAAAAATACGAGTCGATTTCGATGGGGAAGTGAAGACATTTAACAGCCGGGTGCTGGCCGGAAGCGGGATGCTGGAACTGTAGAAAAAGACTGCCGCAGAACACGGAGGATATGGATATTGTGTTCTGCGGCAAATTTATTCAGAAACAGTTCCATGAAGCTGTTTTAAATAGCTGGTAGGGCTCATTCCTGTAACTTTCTTAAAAATCTGTGAGAAATACATGGGGTTATTTCCGCATCCGACCAGTTCTGCAATGTTGGAAATAGTATCAGTATCTGCGGAAGACATGAGTTCTTTTGCTTTATTTACCCGCATTTCTGTCAGATAAGAAGAGAACTTTTGTCCGGTTTCTTTTACAAATTTCTTACTCAGATAATCTACATTCATATAAAATTCATGCTCGGCAATCCATTTTAAAGACAATTCAGAATTTGAAATATGGTCATTTACATAACGTTTGATCCGGTCACTGATATCTCCTGTGGATTTGGTGGAAGTCGCCAGCTGATGCAGGTCAAGAATTTTCTGAATCAAAGCCTCTTTATATTCTTCGGGATTCTCCAGCTGATTCAGTCCCATAAGGAAATCAACGGCATTTACCACATGAAAAGCGGAAATGTCAGAAACAGCAGTCATAATAATAGAAGGGGCAATCTGTTTTAAAAGATCAATGTTCTGTAAATGCTCAATCAGTTCAATCAAAGTATGGATGGCCGGGGTTCCGGAAGAATCTGTTTTAAAAATTCCCTGAATGCAATCCTGAATACTTTTCAGCAAATTATTGGAATTGCTGATGGGAATGTTAGCCTGTCCACTGCAATAAAGAATGGATTCGTAGCGGCGAATCTGTCCGGTGATTTTATTCAGTGCCTGCATCAGATCCGAAAATACCAGATGCTGCGGAGACGGACTGGTGGCCTCTTCTGAAAAATGCAGGGAGTCTAAAAACTGTTCCAGTTTCGGGTAAGATTCCTGGAAAGACCGGAAAAACAGGATCAGCGTGTTATGGACATAGAGTAAATGAGGATGGATCCCTGGATATTCGTCAATCCAGAACTGCAGAATCTGGTGAAATGCATCGGCCTGGTTGCGGTCTTCCACATAGTAGAGGTAAAAAACATCAACGGGAGCATCTGTAAGGTCAAAATATTTGCGATAATCCCTGAAATAATTTTGAATCACATTTTCCGGAGCATCTGCGGAATGGGCAAGGTAACGGTTGATGATATTGATGATCATATTGGTGAGCATCTGACTTTTCATTTGTACATGTTCTTCTACAATATTTTTAGTGAGCAGCTGATGCTGATATTCAGACTGAATTTCCCGGATACTGTTGATAATCTGATCTTCACTGCATGGTTTCAACAGGTAATGCCGTACGCCGTATTTCATGGCAGTTTTTGCGTATTCAAATTCGTTGTAGCCGGACAGAATAATGAACTGCGTATCTTCGTTGATTTCATGCATTTTTTCAATCAGATCAAGACCTGACAAACCAGGCATCCGGATATCGGTGAGAACAATATCCGGATATTGATCAAGAATCATGTTATAAGCTTCGATTCCGTCCCGGGCAGTGCCAATGACATCGATATCCAGTGATTTCCAGTCAATAAAAGAGCAGATGGTTTCCCGGATTGCTTTTTCGTCGTCTGCAATTAAAAGTTTCAGCATAGTAGCATCTCCTAAGTCTGTGGAATGATAATTTCTGCAACGGCATGTTCGTCATCAAGGTTGTATAAATGAAGACCATAATGTTCGCCGTAAATTAACTGAATCCGTTGATGGATATTCAGCAGGCCGATTCCGATCCCATGAGGTTTGACCGTTCCGTCGTGAAGTTTTTCCAGAAGATGATCCTCGAACTGGGAACCGTTATTGGTGACGGTAATGTGGATGGTGTGATTTTCGGCATATCCTTTCAGGCGGATATGGCAGGTGTCGGCAATGACTTCCATGGCATAATTGATGGCATTGTCAATCAATGGCTGGATGGTCATTTGCGGAAGTTCCGCATCCAGGATGGATTCTTCGATTTCCTGTTGATAGTCCAGCCGTTCTTCATCGAACCGGATTCGCTGAATGGTGATGTAGTCCTGTACAATCTGTAATTCGTGTCGAATCGTAAAATTAGAATTTTTCTCACTGAGGGTTGCCCGGAGCAGATCACCAAGCGCCTGTACCATATGCGAAATATCGGTAGCGCCAATGGCTTTGGCCCGCCAGTTCACGGATTCCAGCGCATTGTACAGAAAATGGGGATTAATCTGGCTTTCCAGCGCCTTTAATTTTGCATCTTTTGTCAGAATTTCATTGACATAGTTCTGCTGAATCAATCGCTGAATTTCTATGGTCATTTGATTGAACTGCTGGTGAAGGATGCCTGCTTCATCAATACGTCCGTTGTAATCATAATCGCATACGGGAAGGGAGGATTCATCCTTTCCAAATTGCTTCATTTTCTCAACCAGCCGTGCAAAATCGTCGGTGACAGATCGAATCATGGTCCGTGATAAAAAGAAGATCAATGCAATGGAAAAAATAATGATTCCGATAGAAATTCCCCATGTAAGGTGCAGCGCATTGGAAATATGGGAATAGGGAACCAGGCAGATATAATCCCAGTTGTTGTTTTCAATTCTTCCCCGGGTACAGAAATAAGGTTTATTTCCAAGCGTGATAATATCATAGGTATTTTTCAGATCGTTGTAAATGGTAACAATATCCTTTTCTTCCAGATATTTGGAGTGATAAATTTCCTGGTTATTCTGATAAATAATATATTGGGAGGAACCATTCTGCATAATGGACTGGGTAGATGAACGGATGAGCCGGTCCATATCAATGCGGACGACAACAGTACCAAGTGTTTCAAACTTCAGATTCTGTACTCTTCGGGAATCACGTCCGAGAAACAGTCCATAACTGTTGCAGTAATCTGTGATCCAGCAGGCATATCCGGAATTTTCAGCGGCATGAGAGATGATATTTTCGGCAATCTCTTCCGGAATGTCATCGGAGTTGGCGTGAAAACTGGAGGATACAAATTTGGGGTTGTATAAACTGATATAGCTGATGTCGTTGCTCTTATAATTCTGATAATAATCAACCAGCGCAGCACTGATGGTATTATCCGTATTCTGCTTCAGAACCCAGGATTCCGGTTCGTCAGCAAGTGAAATCAGGCTTTTTCGGATATATTGATTGGAAATAATCGCATTGGTCATAGATTCGATATTGGCAAGTTTGGATGAAATATCTTCCGCACTGTAATTGAGAGATCCGGCCAGTGCCTGGTAAAGCTGGACATTATAGGAATTTACCAGAATAAAACTGCAGATCAGAGTGGCCAGAGAAACAAGCGCAATAGAGAATGCAGTGATCAGTGCAATTTTTATTTTTAAGGGATAATTCTGGATTCTATATAATAAGAAAGCAAATCTTTTTTTCAACATGATAAGTGGATTCCTCCCATCTGGATTACGCTTAAAGTATAAAAGAAAATGAAAAAGATTACAATTTCCTGAGGGGCAGAAGTCGGATTTTTGAATAGAGATATCGGATTTATATATATGTTTTTCCGTTTAAATTCCATATAATAACAGCATAAAGTAAACGCGCGTTACGAAAACACTGAAAAACAAATTGGAGGGTACATAATGAAGAAAAAAGTTTTGACAGTGGTATTGGCAATGGTAATGGCAACTTCTCTTCTGGCAGGATGCGGAAGCAGCGCAGACAGCACGACCGATACGGCAGCAGCAACTGACACTGCAGATGCACAGGAGAGCGAGACAGAGACCACGGACAAAGGGGCAGATCCGTCGGACTACAAAGTAGTGATGGTAGTAAAACAGTCCGATTCCTGGTTCGATGACATGGCTACTGGTATTGAGCAGCTGAAAAAAGATACCGGATTAAATGTATCTGTACAGGTTCCGGAGACCGGAGATGCAGCAAGCCAGATTTCCATTATGGAAGACCTGATCGCACAGGATGTAGATGCCATCTGCGTGGTACCGAATGATCCGAATGCACTGGTACCGACCATTGAGAAAGCAAAAGAGGCTGGAATTGTTGTTGTAACTCATGAGGCTCCTGGTATTGCAGACAGTGTTGACCTTGACGTAGAGGCATTTGTAAATGAGACATTTGGTGAACTGTTTGCGGAGAAACTGGCAACCGCAATGGACGGAAAAGGAAAATATGCAGGACTGGTTGGCGGTCTGACCATGGAGACTCACATGGCATGGTACAATGCAGCTGTTTCTTATCTGAAAGAGAACTATCCGGATATGGAAAATGTGGCAGAAGAGCCGTATGAGGATGGCAACAGTGTAGAGGGTGCACATGACAAGGCACTTGAAATCTTAAAAGCTTATCCGGACATTGCCGGATTCTTCGACTGCTCCGCACAGGGCGGTGGAATCTGTGAAGCTCTTCAGGAAAATGATCTTGGCGGAAAAGTAAAAGTTGTTTCTCTTGCACTGCCGTCCATGTCTTCCACTTATCTGAAGGACGGTTCTATGGCAAGCGGACTTTGCTGGAGACCTGCTGATGCCGGTTATGCAGCATGCTACGCAGCATATCTGATTGCATCCGGCCAGGGTATCGAGAACGGAGCAGACCTGAAAGCAACCGGATATGAGAACATCGAGTTAGATGGAAATATCGGCTATGGAAATGCACCGCTTGAGTTCACTGCAGACAACATTGATGATTACAACTTCTAATAGGATATGAAAGAATGCACTGCCTGATAGAAATATCAGGCAGTGCTTATCAGGAGGCAGGACAATGGAACCTATTCTTTGTGCTAACAATATAAGTAAGTCTTTTATCGGTGTTCGAGCGCTCAATAACATTGATATTACCATCAATGCAGGGGAAATTCATTGCCTTGCAGGAGAAAATGGCTGTGGAAAGTCCACACTTGTAAAATGTATTTCCGGTGTTTATACACCCGATGAAGGAACGATTACCGTAGAGGGAACCGTACATAAATCCATGACGCCGCTGGAAGCCATGAATCATGGCATTCAGGTTATTTATCAGGATTTATCACTTTTTCAGCACATGACCGTGGCTGAAAATATTGCAATCAGTAAATTAAAATTCGAACATACCAAAATTATTAACTGGAAAATAATCAGAGAAATCGCGCAGGAGCAGCTGAACAAAATCGGGGTCACCATGAACCTGGATGAAACCGTAGGAGAAATCTCCATGGCAAATAAACAGATGGTCGCCATCTGCCGTGCGCTTGCACAGAATGCAAAGATCCTTTTCATGGATGAGCCGACCACGGCTTTGACGAAAACAGAGGTCAGCCATTTGATGAAAGTAATGCTGGAACTAAAGAAAAAGGGTCTGGCGATTGTGTTTATCAGCCATAAGCTGGATGAAGTATTTGAGGTGGCTGACAAAATAACGATTTTTAGAAACGGAAACAAGATTGGTGATTTCAACAGTGAGGAACTGGATGAAAAGAGCCTGTCTTACTATATGACGGGAAGAGAAATTGAATATCCGAGATATCACAGAACCTGCGAAGACAATACACCGATTCTGGAAGTAGAAGGATTAACCAGAACAGGACAGTATTCGGATATCAGTTTGAAAGTCCGTCCGGGTGATATTATCGGACTCACCGGTCTTTTGGGATCCGGAAGAACGGAACTTGCCATGTCACTTTTCGGACTGAACAAGCCACAGGAAGGAAAAATAAAAGTAAATGGCAAAGAGACAGCGATTACCTCTCCCATGGTGGCAACCCAGTGTGGAATTGCACTGCTTCCCGAAGATCGTTCCAAACAGGGACTTTTCCTTGAAAGAAAGATCAAGGAAAATATTTCTTCCCCGATCATCCATGAAATCTGCAGCAATGGCATCATCAGTCATAAAAAAGAGGATGAGCTTGCAGAAAAATATGTGGAACAGCTAAAGGTGAGAACACCTTCTATTGATACAGTAGTCGGAACCCTTTCCGGTGGAAATCAGCAGAAGGTAGTCATCAGTAAATGGATTGCCACAAAGCCGAAAGTATTTATTATGGATACTCCGACCGTTGGTATTGATATTGGTTCTAAAGCAGAAATTTATGAGCAGATTCATAATTTTGCGAAGGAAGGAATGGCAATCATTCTGATTTCCGATGAAATTCAGGAGATTATGGCCAACTGCAACCGTGTGCTTGTGCTCGCAAATGGAAAAGCAGTGAAATGGATGGAAGAAGAGGAACTGGCACAGGAGGGTGCTGATAAGGTGCTCTATGATGTGATCAGCAGACAAATTTCAGATACAGCAGCTGGGGAGGTGCATTAGAATGAAAAAAATAGACTCATTTCAGCGAATGCTGTTACTGATTATTATCATCTACAGCGTATTTGTAGGAATCAAGAACCCGGGATTTTTACAGATTCAGACAGTATTTGATATTGCAAAGACTTCTTCCACAACCATGATTGTGGCAATGGGACTTCTGGTTGTTATGATTTCTGGTGGAATTGATGTTTCCTTTATGGCAATTGCATTGTTTGGAAGTTATACATCTCTTTATATTATGATTCAGACAGGCATCAGCAGCCTGGCATTTGCATTTATTGTTTCCATGTTGATTGGAGTTGTTCTTGGACTGGTCAATGCAGTGCTTATTAACTGGCTGAAACTTCCGCCCTTTATTATTACACTGGGTACGCAGAACCTGTTTCATGGAATCATGACTACATTTATCAGTGACAAATCATTCGGCTCGGGAGTGCTGCCGGAATGTATGCATTCCTTTGGTCAGGGTACCATTTTTAAAATTGCGACAGCAAATGGTTCCACTGGTTTAACGGTGTCCATTATTCCGGTACTGCTTGCAGGCCTGGCAACCTATTTTATTCTACGGAAAACCATGATTGGAAGAGGCATTGTTGCTATCGGAAATGATGAAGAATCCGCAAGACGTGCAGGATTTAATCCATTTCGGATCAGACTCTTTGTATATGCATATTCCGGAGCACTGGCAGGAATGATGGGAATTGTTTATGCAGCACAGGTGAATGCACTTTATCCCAATAAGATGGTGGGAGACGAGCTGACAGTTGTGGCGGCAGTTGTTATTGGCGGAACAAAGATCACAGGAGGACAGGGAAAAATCTTCGGAGCTGTGCTGGGTGTTCTGATTACCTATCTGTTAAATTCCACCCTGATTATGATCGGACTGTCTTCTTCCTGGAATAACCTGTTTGTAGGAGCAATTCTGGTGATCGCAGTTGCACTTACTTCCTATCAGGAAAGAGTGAAAAACAGGAAACATTTGATATTTACGGAATAGGAGAGGATACACATGAAACGAATAAAAACTTTTTTGGAAAAAGACCTTAATCTGAGTATCCTTGTGGGACTTACTACAATTGTGCTGGTCATTGCAGCAGCTGCATTTGGAAGCTCCATGTACTCCGCAAGAAATATTCAGTCTATGGCATTTCAGATTCCGGAATTTGGATTTCTGGCACTGGCCATGATGCTGTCCAACATGATTGGTGGAATTGACCTTTCTATTATTGCAAATGCCAATACAGTCGCTATTTTTACGGCTTATGTATTAAATGGGACCTGGGCATTTGGAACGCAGGGACCGGCAAGAATTGTGCTGGCACTGCTTGTTGCACTCTGCACGAGCCTGATATTCGGTATCCTGAATGGATTGATTGTGGCAAAAACATCCGCACCGTCTCTGGTAGCGACACTTGGCACTATGACATTGATTCAGGGAATTGGTATGGCAATCACGGGAGGAGCCAGCATCGGTGATATTGATCCTGCATTCTCCGGATTTGGAAAAGCGGTATTTCTTGGACTGCCGGTTATTTTCTGGCTGTTCCTGGCAGTTGCACTGGTTCTGGGACTGGTTCTTTCCCTGACAGAGTTCGGACGGAAATTATATTTGTATGGCGGAAATCCGGTAGCGGCAAGGTTCAGTGCTTTTCATAATGAAAAAATGAGTATGATTTTATTCATGCTGACAGGTGTTCTGGCAGGAGTGGCAGGCCTTATTATCTTAAGCCGTGTAAACTCTGCAAAAGTAGGATACGGAGATTCCTATCTGCTGCAGACCATGATTGTCTGCGTCATTGGCGGAATTGACCCGAACGGCGGAAAAGGAAAAGTACAGGGAGTTGTCATTGCAATTATCTTGATGCAGGTAATGTCCAGTGCATTTACCATTATGTCACTTTCTCCTTACACGAAGAAACTGATCTGGGGCGTGATGCTGATTCTGGTACTGGGACTGAATCATTTGATTTCTATCTGGTCCAAGAAGAGCACACTGAAACAAAGTATGAAAAATCTGCAGGCGACAGCCGCAAAATAAAAGGAGGTACAGGCAGAATGAATGTTGGGGAAAAGTATAAGGAACTGTATCAGGCAGTTATGGAAGAACACGAGAAAGTGTTTGAAAAACAGGATCTTGCAGAGCTGGAACAGTTCATGGAACTGATCTGCAAGGCAAAAAGGATTTTTCTCATGGGTGTGGGACGGGAAGGAATTTCCATCAGAGGATTTGCCATGCGTCTGATGCATCTTGGAAAAGAAAGCCATTGGATCTGGGATGATACGACACCTGGCATGCATGAGGGTGATCTCTTCATTGCTACCAATGGATCCGGTGCCATCGGCCATATTACTTATGTTGTGGATCAGGCAAAAAAGGCGGGAGCAACCGTTGCTGTAGTGACTGGTTCACCGAAACAGACCTGTCCGCAGATGGCAGATTTCGCATTATTTGTTCCGGCAGCTGTTTTTAATGGAACGGATGACAGAGCAGTTCCGTCGATTCAGCCCATGGGAAATCTGTTTGAGCAGCATTTGTATATGTTGTTTGATATTATCATTATGATGCTGGAAGAAAAGATGCAGGTGTCTCACGAAGAGATGGAACAGCGTCATCGGAATATTGAGTAACCAGGAAAGGTATTTTTAAGATAAAGAGGGGTAAAACGCCTTCGGAATTGTCTATGAGGGGACAGTTCTGAGGGCGTTTTGTATTGCAAAAACATGGTCGGCAAAATATAATGATTTCTAAAGGAGCGATAACTATGCAGATCAGTATTTTACTAATGCAGGAAATTATAAAACTTTTTGTGATCATGTTCATGGGATACGCGGTGGTAAAGGCGGGGCTTATGAAGTCCTCGGAGAGTAAAAGCGTATCCGTTATTCTGGTTTATCTGGTGAATCCGTGCGTGATTGTCAATGCATTTCAGGTGGAATATACGCCGGAAGTGCAGAAAGGCCTGATTCTGGCAGTAGCGGCAGCGGTGATCATTCACATTTTATATTTGCTTCTTACCGCCGTATTGAAAAATCCACTTCATATGAATGTGATTGAACGTGCAACAGCCATCTATTCCAATGCAGGCATTCTGGTGATCCCTCTGGTACAGGCGCTGCTTGGACAGGAATACGTTATTTACTCCAGCGCATTTATTACGGTGCAGCTGGTGCTTTTGTGGACGCACTGTAAGAGTATGCTGTGTGAGGAAAGCAGCTTGGAGTGGAAGAAAATCCTGCTGAATGTCAATATTATCTCGATTTTTGTGGGAGTAATTCTGTTTGCATTGCGGATTTCTCTTCCGTCCGGGGTACAGTCGGTACTTGGAATGATGAATAATCTCATGGGACCGCTGGGCATGCTGTTGGCCGGAATGGTCATTGCCGATGTTTCCCTGAAAAATGTATTTTTAAGAAAACGAAATTATCTGTCAGCGGCATTACGCCTGCTGATCTACCCGGTTCTGGCGTTGGCTGTGATGAAAATCATTTCCCTGTTCGTGCCGGTCAGTGATTTTAAGCAGATTCTGCTGACGGTGTATCTGGCGTCCGTAACACCGGCTTGCACTACGGTGACCTCCATGGCACAGCTCTATGATAAAGATGCCGCTTATTCCAGTTCTCTGTACGTGCTGACGACGTTGCTGTCCATTGTGACCATGCCGGTGATGGTGTACTTGTATGAAATGATGATGTGAGGAGAAAAATATGATACCGTTAATTGATAAACGCGCCACAGGAATTCAACTCCGGCGTTTGATGGATACACGCGGAATTACCGTAAAGGATGTGCAGCAATATCTGGAACTAGGCAGTGTACAGAGCATTTACCACTGGTTAAATGGAATCAGTATGCCGACCATAGATAATCTGTATGCATTAAGCGAACTGTTTCAGGTTACGATAGATGAAATCATCTGCGGAAACAGAAAGCCGCTTGGTGACAGCGGCAGACGGATATTGCGAGCATATTATGAAATGATGCAGGAGAGGTGGATTGCGTAGTTTTATACTACAAGTTCAATGACAACAGGTGAGATCTCCGTTAGAATTGTATTTAGAAATACAGTTCTGACGGAGGTTTTCTTTATGAGTGAAAGAATGCTGGTGACGCAGGCTTTGAATAAGAGAGCGCTGCTGATAAAGAAAATAACAGCTAAGCTTGCGAAAGCAAGTTTCGTAGATACCATGAAGCCAGATAAAGAGAAAGTCTATGCCGGAAAATGCAGTAGAGAGGAATATACAAAGAAGGCACAGTCATCCTATCAGCAGATTACAGATCTGATTGAGCGGTTTCGGAAAATAGATGCAGCGATTACAGATTCGAATGCCAGAACGAAAATTATGATATCCTGCGGGACAATTACCGTTGCAGAGGCAATTGTTCTCCGAAGAAGACTGCAGGGAGGAGCATGTGAAGATAAGACGGATTTTGAAGGAATGCTGCAGCGTAAAATGAAAGCGGAATATGATGCGGGAATACAATTCTGCAAGAAGAAAAATCGTCGGATGCGGCCAAAGGCAGAACTGGTAGATCCTTTAAAGGTGCAGAAGCGGATTGCTATGCTGGAGGAAAAGCGGATGATGCTTCTCAAAGAACTGGATGCACAGATTAAAGCATCCAATGCAGCTACTTATATTGAGATTTTGTAAATAATCTGTCTGTATTACGAAAACCTCAGATCCAGTTTCCCGTAACAGGGTTACGTTACAAGACTGACAATAAAATAGAGGCAGATAAGTCCTTTCGGCATTTCTTCTGGTTTTTGTCGGGAATTGAATAGAAAATGAGAATGAGATAGATGAAAATTTTTGTAGGTACAGGAATGTGTCGAAATCCATGAGACAGGTTAAGTGTTAAACTGGTTAACTGGAGGGATTCCTCATGGCTGTAATGCAGGCAGTGAATTTAAATTAAGCCGCGGCGGAAGCTGCGGCTTAATTTATAAGTAAAGTAATATTCCACTATTTCAAAAATTCTTCCACAATAGCCACAAACACAGCGGCACCTTCCCAGAGGACATCTTCGTCCACATTGAATTTTGGATTATGGTGAGCCACGTCGGTTCCTTTGGCCGGGTTGGAGGAGCTTAAGAACATGAAAGCGCCTGGCAGTTTTTCCAGATAATAAGCGAAATCTTCGCCGCCCATGTTCGGGGCCGGGAGTTTGGTGATGACGTTGTCTTCGCCAAGGACTTCTTTTGCGGCTTTTGCAGCCAGGGCAGCCATATTGTCATCATTGGTGACAGGCGGTGCGCCCCAGATCATTTCATAGTCAACGCTGCCGCCGAAGACAGCTGCGGTTACCTGGGAGATTTCGCCGATGCGTTTTGCAGCGAACTGGCGGACTTCTTCTTCCAGGGTACGGATGGTTCCCTCGATGACAACTTCACTTGGAATAACATTATACTGATTGCCACCCTGGATTTTTCCGATGGTGACTACCAGCGGTTTGGTGGCATTTAACTCTCTGGTGGTGATGGCCTGAAGAGCAATCACAATATGAGCTGCGATGTTGACCGGGTCAACACCCTTTTCCGGAGTGGAGCCGTGACAGCCTTTTCCATTTACTTTGATGACGAATTTATCAAAGGCAGCCATGCAGCAGCCGGACGGAACGATAAAAGTCCCGGTAGGAATAGTCTTGTCAAGAATGGTTCCGATATGGGTGCCGAAGACGGCATCTGCACCGTTGACTGCTCCATTTTCAATCATGATTTCCGCGCCGCGGGACTGTTCCTCTGCAGTCTGGAATAACAGGCGAACCGTACCAGCGATTTCCTGACGGTGTGCCCAGAGCACTTTTCCGGTTCCAAGAAGCATAGCCGTGTGGGTGTCGTGTCCGCAGGCGTGCATGCAGCCTTCATGTCTGGAAGTAAATGGAACTCCAGTAGCCTCGGTAATGGGAAGTGCATCCATATCGGCACGTAAGCAGATGGTTTTACCCGGCTTTCCGCCCTCGATGGTAGCGATAATGCTGCTGTCTTTTTTTGAACATACATAAGGAATACCGATCCTGTCCAATTCAGCAGTGACATAGGCCTGTGTCTCCGGCAGTTCTGTTCCCAGTTCCGGAATCTGGTGCAGATCCCTTCTTAAACCTACAATATAATTCTGTAAATTTTTACATTCTTTCCACATGATGATGCAATCTCCTTATTTTTCATTACTTTCTTTTTTCTGGTCGCTGTTATAAAACAGACGGGCAATTCCAAGGGTGCCGAATACGGCACAGACGATGACCATCCATGCAGGAAGCGGTACAAACAGCTTCAGAACGGTAGGAATCAGCAGGCCAAATACTGCAATTTTCGGATATTTGACTGCAAAGTTTCCAAAGGTTCCGCCGAAGATGGCTGCGGCTGCATAATTTTTCAGTGCTGCGTCCAGGAAAGCCGGAAGGATGGCAACAACTGCAGAACCGATGAGAACGGCGCTGGTGGTTGCAATCAGGTTGGTAATAATGGAACCGCAGATGGCCATGGTAGATACTACCTCTGCCTGAAGGGTTCCGCTTTCGCTGTCCGTAACATCCAGTGCCAGAGCAGCACAGGGAACACGCATATTTCCGATATTTCCGGACAGGAATCCAAGATAAGTACCGCTCATGCCGAGGGCTGCGTAGTAGGAAATCGGCTCTACAATATAAAATGCGCCGAAGGACAGGGCGGTCAGTGCCCAGGCCGATAATACCACTTCCAGACTCGGCCAGCAGTGATAGCGGCTGCACAGATAAAGAACCGGGATAAAAGCGGTAAATGCCGCCAGGATACAGGTCGGTGCGCCAATGCGGATGCTGTTTCGTTTCCATTCTGCCATATATTTCTTTTCCATATGTATTTTCCTCCTATGCGATTGCCAGATCGTAGATGACTGCGAAGAACATTCCGATGATCATGGCAATTCCCAGAGAATATTCTGCTAATTTCGGATGTTTCGGTACGATAAATTTCATGAGGGCGACCATGCCGAGGGCGCCTGCCAGACAGGCAATGGTGCTTCCGGGTCCCTTTTTGATCTCATTTGCATTCAGATAACCGAAGATACCGAGGGAACAGGCTCCGGATAAAACAGCCAGCCATTTGGTGTCGCCGCCGCTTAATTTTCCTCTCAGCTTTTCCAGAGCCGGGGTAACCGTACCGCTGACCAGGAGCCATCCGGCACCATTCAATGCCATTGCAAACCAGGACACTGCCATAACCGTAAGGGTGTAACCCTGGCCGCCGAACTCGACACCTGCCGCCTGTGCTCCCATGGTAGCTGCGGACAGTTCCGTTGCAGCGGCACCGATGATGGAGAGACGAAGCCATGCCATAGGTCCGCCGATGGAAGCCATGAGACCTACCATAACGATGAAGACGCCGCAGGCCGGGCCGATGGCCGAAATGAGACCGATCTTAAATGCCTTGTTTGCCAGTCCTTTTTCCAGTTTTACTTCCACGGCTGCTTTCTTTGCCTGCCGCATAAATAATAATGCCTGTGCCAGAGAAATGAAAACGGTAATTCCGCATAATCCCCAGAACACGGGTGCATTTGCAATTGTTAAGTAATCCATAAGTTATCCTCCTCACATTTCACTCATTTAACTTGTTCGCTGGGGACTATTATAACACTTGAAAACTGTCATTTCATTGTCTTTGAAAGCCAATATTTTTAAAATATGGTTGTTATTTGTTTCCTTTATTGTGTATAATGGATAGAAACACAGGATAAATCTTTGTACTATAAGAACAATGAGGTGAATGCCATGACCATATCTGATTTTCTGAATCTGCCAAACTTTTCAGACCTGCACCTGCTGGCCGGTGAACATGGACTTGACCGGGAGTTGACGAACGTGACGGTTGTCGATACCCCGGATGGAACCAACTGGCTGAACGGCGGTGAATTTGTCATTACGACGGCCTATATGCTCCACGAAGAACAGGATTTGCTGGATTTTCTTAAAGTTCTTCATGAAAAACAGGCAGCAGGCGTGGGAATTAAGGAGAACCGCTATATTACCACGATTCCTGGATCGGCTCTGAAACTGGCGGATGAACTGAACCTGCCGCTCATTTCGGTGCCGGAGGCTTATCCCTTTGTGGATATCATCAACCCGGTGCTGACACAGATTATCAGCCAGCAGTCCCTGCTTTTGACCCAAGCCAGTATGATTCATAAGGAATTTCTGGGATTGGCCATCAATAACAACAGCGTTCCGGAGATATTGAGGACTTTGAGCAATATTACCCGGATTCCCTGTGCCTTTATGGATACCCGGTTTCGGGAAATCTATTTCTCTGATGAGTCATCCTCGCTGATGCAGAAGCTTCAGGACGCGGATGTGGAAAATATTTCCGGTGAATTTCTGGAACAGTACGACCACTACACCGTGGCAAATAAAAATGAGCAGTTCGGATTTCTTCTATTTGAAAAAGACTGCCTGCAGACCCAGGGAAATGGCAGCATCCAGACTGCGCTTGAATATGCCAGCATTGTCCTGATCCTCCATATCCAGGTGCGGATCGCGAACCAGCAGATGGCGGAGAAATATAAGGCCTCTTTCCTGGAGGATCTTCTGACCAATAACGTTAAGACCGATGTGGAGATTCATAACCGTGCAAGGCTCTACGGCTGGGATTTCACCAATGGCGGTCTGGCGGCAGTTGTAGATATCAATAACATTAAGAAATATTTCACGGACCGTCTGGATTCCAACACGAACCGCATGCTGGAGGAGGCGACGGAGATCATTTTCCGCCATTCCATTCAGGAAATGCATCAGATGTTTCCACAGTCCAAATATTTTCGACAGAGTGACCTGATCGTATTTATCATTTCCATGCCGATGGACAACAGGGAAGCGCTGCCGGAGCAGCTGGAGCAGACCTTTAAACGACTGCAGGGGCGCCTTTCCAGAGTCAGTCCGTTCACCATTACGCTGGGAATCGGACAATATTATGAAAATATCCGCGACATTTCCAAAAGCTACTCCGAGGCCAGAGTTGCCATTAATCTGGGCTATTCCCTCCAGTGGTTTGACCGGATTCTCTTCTATAACCGGCTGGGCCTTTACCGGCTCCTGGCCCCGGTCATGAACAGTCCCGAATCGGAGGAACTGTGCATGCAGTACATCCGGCCGCTGGAAGACTATGACCGGAAATATCACGGCGAACTTCTGCCTACCCTGCAGGAGATTCTGCAGAATGGCTGGAACCTGAAAGAATCCGCCGCAGGGCTGTATATTCACTATAATTCCATCAAATACCGGTACTCCAAGATCTGCAAGGTCCTGAACCTGGATCTGGCAGAGCACAATAACCGTTCGCTGGTGGAAATTGCCATGAAACTGTATCTGCTGAAGCATAAACCGGAGAACAATTAAAAATGGACACTTTCTGGGAGCAGCACTGTTCGCATATGAAGAGTGTAAAAATGAGGTTACAAGTTAAAACTTCCATTGTGTTCATAGGGTATCACCCTCCTTTGGAACTAGGGGCATCTGACATCGGAAAATCACATCCTGCTTTCTGCCTGGTTATACAAATAGTATACCAATGAGAACATCAATGAGACCTATAACAGTGCAGTTATCCCATTTGAGGAATAAACCGGGACAATGAATTTTCGTCAGCCATAACCAAATTCTTACCGATTTTTACTTTTACAATTGGTTATTGAAACCATGTCTTTTCCCTCCTTTTTTCCGTATGATAAATGCAGGTAGATCGTAAGAGAGAACCGCATAATCAGACGGCATTTAAAGGAGGGTTTTACTATGTTAACAGCGAAACAGAATATGATTGAATGTATGAAACCGGGAGGAAATCCGGATCGGTATGTAAATCAGTATGAAGCAATCAAACTTTTGTTTCATCCGTTTATGCTGACCAGTCCGTCTCCGCAGAAAGGTCAGGTTAATATTGTAAACGCATGGGGAGTAACAAATAGTTTTCCTGACAATGTACCGGGAGCTTTTCCGGTTCATACGCCGGATAAGATCGTTGTAAAAGATATTGAGAACTGGAAAGATTACGTAAAAGCTCCTTCATTGGAATTTTCACAGGAACTCTGGGATCAGTGCAAAGCAATGTATGATGCGGTCGATGGAGAAAAAGCGTTTAAAGCTTCTTTTGTAGCTCCCGGACTTTTTGAGCAGACCCATCATCTTTGTGAAATGGTAAATGCGTTATACTATTATGTTGATTATGAAGATGAGATGCATGATCTGATCAAATATCTGACAGAGTGGGAGTTAAAGCTTGCCGAGGGAATCTGTGATCATCTTCATCCGGATATGATTTTTCATCATGATGACTGGGGCAGCCATGACAGCACATTCTTAAGTCCGGCTATGTTTGAAGATTTCTTCCTGGATTCTTATAAGGAAATCTATGGTTATTATAAAAACCACGGGGTAGATTATATTGTGCATCATTCTGACAGCTATGCGGCCACTCTTGTGCCCGATATGATTGAAATGGGAATTGATGTATTCCAGGGATGTATGAAGACCAATCGTGTGCCGGAATTGATTCAGAAATATGGAGACAAGATCAGTTTCATGGGTGTCATAGAAAATGCTTTTGTTGACCATGAAGGATGGACCGATGAAGAGTGCGAAAAGGTGGTTCGTGAAACTATCGCAGACTGTGGAATGCACAGTTTCATTCCCTGTATTGCACAGGGAGGTCCGGGTTCTGTATATCCTGGCGTTTATCTTTCTCTGGCAAAGGCAATTGACAAGGTGAACTATGAGCAGTTTGGATTTACACCGGAACAGCAGGCAGACATGCGGCTGCCCCATGAGATTATGTTCTAAGGAAACTCTGATTAAATCAGCATTCTCCTAAAAGTTAGAAAAAGATCAGCCGGAACCTCAGACATCCGGCTGGTCTTTCGCGTTTTCTATATGCTCCAGCGCATTCAGGAATTGCGTGGAGAGATGGCAATAGTTCCGGAGAGCAGCATCATCCAGATCCGCACCGAGTGCATCCTGAATTTTCTTTATTCGATATACAGCGGTATTACGGTGCAGGAACAGTTCTGCGGAGGTCTGCGCAATGGAACGTTCATGGTCGAGAAAGCACAACAGTGTATGAAACATCGTATCTCCATCTTTTCGCTTTTTCCACATCCGATATACACCCGGCATCACTGCCATCATCTTGTCACGGGTGGAAACTTGAGCGGTCAGGAGAAATTCTGCCGCATAATTTTCAAAATATTGGAATGCCTTTGGCTTTTTATCCATCATCCCCCGATCGAGGGCATATCTTGCCTGACGGTAGAACCGGGCTATTTCGCTGATTCCTTCCTGATCAGGGAGGCTGAAGCTTACACAGACTGGATTGTGTACCACCAGGTTTCGCAACAGCATGCAGGAATCATATTCTTTTGAAAGTTCCCGGGTCGACAGCAGGATCAGATCTTCCTGCCATACATAGATACTGACATCGGTTAGATTTTGTATCAACATTCTCATCAATGAATTCAGCTGGCGTCCACCTTCGTTCTCATCCCATTTGGTAAATCTTATGAGGGACACATAATAGAGGTTGTCTGCCTGCCATCCCATATATTTCAGCTGCATTTCCAGTTTCGTCGGATCATAGGGCTTCTCCAGCATAACATTTAAAAACACATTGCTGGTGCTTGATATGGGATCGTTCAGCAGAGATTGTCCCATCGCTGGCTGCAGCACGTTGATAAGCTGCTCCAGAAGCTGCATATCGCCCAGATTCAGGCGGCGCTCCTTGGCAATCAGGTTAATTCGTCCACAGATCAGATTATGGAAGTAAATACAAAGTGTCGTACCTCCAAGATTAATGATCTGGTTTTGTGGAAGGATGTAGTTGATTTTATCATGAGAGTAAAATGCGCTGTTGCCACTGTTGAACTTGATCATATTGATGGCATTGACGGAAGAATACCCGTAGCGGCTTAAGTAGGCCCATTCGCTGTCAAGAGCGTGTTCACTATAGACACTGGTTCTGCCCAAAACCTTATTATTTGCATCAAAAAGGACGATGGGATTTTTAAATAGTTTATAAGCCTGATCAATCGCGGCCTGATAATCTTGATGGTCGGCATCCTCTTTTATTCTGCAGATCCAGTCCTCATGGGCATCAAAGATGGATTGGATCAGCTCAAACACCCTTGTGATCTCCATATCGTAAAACAGGATACGATCTCCTTCTCCATCGCAAACCACATGATCTTTTTCCTGAAATATATGTACGCAGTTTGTCGCATAAGCCAGACGCGCACTGTTCAGGATCGCAGGGGCATTTTCGCGGATTTTCAATTCAACATCCAGCTCTGAAATCTGATTGGCTATCATCCACATGCTTAATTTCATACCATATTCCTCCTCGCAACTGTTCAGCCAGGCAGTTTTGCATGGTTCTGAGTAGTTATATTTTACTACAAAAAACAGTCCTGCGAAACCAAAATCAGATTTCGCAGGACGGATATTTTCTGCTGATATTGATTTGCAGGTTCACAAAAGAAACCTGTTTACTGATTTGCATCGAGTTTATAACCAAATTGTAATAACAATGCGCCAATCAGAACACAAATAGACGGAATGACCATGAATCCGATACAGACTCCCGTCTGCAATGTCGCCAACTCAGCTGCTGTTGACTCTGTGAAATAAGAGAGGTCTGCCATGGAAGAAGTATAAGCACCGATGGCCAGACATCCGGAGATCAAAAGACCTCTTGCTACGATCCCGATTTTAATAGGAACGGTCAGAAGTCCCATTACCGTGCCGGTGACATCATATCCAAGCTTTGTACCGCTGAAAGCCGCACAGTTCGCATATAGCTCCGGGTCTGCTGTATTGGATATATACAGAAAGAACATGACGATACTCATCAACAGGATAACAACTATAGTATTGTCTCTTAACACAAAAGCAAGCAATCCTGCCGCTGCCATAATCAAATAGGAAATTATCACACTCGTTTTTCCACCGAGTCTTCCGACAACGAATCTGGCAAGAAATGATGCGATGATGCCAAGGATATTGGCTACCAGCATAAAAGGAGTCATCAGTCCGGGATTATACGAAATATAAGTGAAATAATATACAGCCATACCGCTTACCAGAAACAGTAATACATATTTCAGCATATCGGAAAGAAGCAGCGCAATCAAATGTGAATTACAGGAGACAGCATCCATGGCTTTTACCTTGGGCTGACCGGCAGACTGTTTCTGCATGGCAGCTGCCATGGCTTTCTCTTCTTCACCGGTTGCCTCATATCCTGTGAACATTACAAAGTGTGCATACATACCTGCAAACATCAGGCAGGAAAATGTGAAGGCTGTTGCTGCATAGGAGTTGGCTTCTCCAAGGATGGATGCAAAGAAAGAGACAACGGCAGGTCCAACAAAGGAATAGATTACGGATGCTGCAGATGTCCAGATACTTCTGCTTGAAGATAGCGCCATACGATCTTCAGAGGTTCTGGCTGCCACGTTAATCATGGAAATACTCGCAATATATGGAAGATTCCATGCAATTCGACTGGTAATCATTGCCAGTGTTACAAAGACAACTGCTGCCATGCCATTTCCAATACGGATGAACTGTCCTGCATACAGGAAAGGCACCAGCCACGGAGTAAGGATTAGCCAGGAACGATAACGTCCCCATTTTCTGGCTTTTCCCTTATTCATAAAGGCACCGTACATCATCGACAGAATTGCATCTACCACGGCCGATATGGTGGTCATGACGGCTACAATACCTGTGCTGAATCTTGCAATGTTTGTGAAAAAATAGGAAGCATAGTAGGTATCGATGTTTGACATTAAAGTAAAGCCAAAATCACCGACTCCGAAAAACTTTTTCAGCGCCCCACTGATCTTTTTTGGTTCTCGTTGTTCTGACATAACTGCTCACCCTCCTTGTGCTGTTCTGTACAAACGAACCATAACGGTTATTCGTTATGGTATCTGTAGTATACGGGTTATGCAGTCAGCTTCCTATGGTATGGAAATACAATTTTACATTTGTTATCCCAGTGCATTTTTGTGTACGGATACCATATTGAAATTTTGCAAATACTCTGACAGGTCTATGCGAAGCATTTTGGAGGTTGGTTCTGAAAGGGATTTTCCGTTCCATCATCCGTCTGTGGAGATTCAGAAAGTGCTGACCTGCGGTCTGCCGGAAGAGGTGCAGGAGGATGTATTTTAAATACCTAAGGAAAGTATCATATTCAGAGCAGTAAAAAAAGCAGATCTTTTCAA
>CAVFMZ010000022.1:0-32827 GCA_963623675.1 Firmicutes bacterium CAG:176
CGGAGCGCTGAAAGGAAGAGATAGGCGTTCCCGCATTCTCCGCGTTAAGGAGGAATGAGGTATGTGCAGAAAGCACATATGAACAAAGGTGGTACCGCGATGATTCGCCCTTTGCACGGACAGACTGTGCAGAGGGCTTTTTTTCGCACTGCGGCGGTGCGGAATTATGTTGCAATAGCAACCCGCCGCAGGCGGAGAATCTCGTAAACGAGATTCTTATTTATGGAGGAATGAGTATTTGATAAAAAAATATGCGTCGGCAGTGGTCATAATTTTACTGCTGGCCGTTCTGACCGGAGGCGTGATTCTGCTGGATGTGCGGAACCCGGAAGTGCATTTTTCAAAAAAGGATGCCTTTCAGGAAGAAGCCTTTGATCTGGTTCTGAGTGCGGGCATCCGGGGAGGAACCATTTATTATACGCTGAACGGGGATACGCCGACGACAGAGTCGGATGTCTATACAGCGCCCATCCGGGTGGAAGCCGGACTGCCTATGGCGACGACGGTAGTGAAGGCCATGGTAGTGCGGGGAGGCGTGGAGAGTTCTGTTTATACCCAGACCTATTTTGTGGGACAGGGCGTATCGGAACTGTTTGATACCATGGTGGTGTCCCTGACTACGGATCAGGCGAATCTCTATGACGAGAAGACCGGTATTTTTGCCAACTGGAATGAAGTCAATGATGAGAATGGAACATGGGAGCGTCCGGCGTACATTGAGTTCTACGAGCAGGATGGAACGCCCATGATTGCCCAGGGAACCGGTATTGCTGTGTCGGGTCATGGATCCAGAGGATTTGACCAGAAGAGCATCAAGCTGATTGCGTCGAAAAAATACGACATGGATCATCCGGAATTCGATTATGATTTTTTTGAGACCGATATGGCAGGAAATACGACAGGACAGTCCTATAACCGTCTGGTGCTGCGAAATGGAGGCTCTGACCACGAGGGAACCATGATCAAATGGAATGTGGTCAGCAGGCTGGGAAAAGAAGCCGGAATTGTCTGTGCGGGAGCAAGGCCCGGCGTGCTGTTCGTCAATGGCGAATATTATGGTATTATCCAGCTGCAGGAAAAATACACCCGGTATAATGTGTCGGCGGCCATTGGTTCCCAGAAAAAAGACATTACAAAATTCGAGCCTAACGAGGTGAACAGTTCCCGGTTTGGCGAGTATTATGGAAAGCTTCACACGGATCTCAATGATCCGGAGCGGCAGGCAAGTCTGGAAGATTCAGTGGATATGACTGACATGCTGCGGCATTACGCCGTGAACTGCATTATGAATAATATTGACTGGCCATTTCACAATTTCCTTTCCTGGAAATGTGATACCGGAACCAACAGTGCTTATGCGGACGGCAAAGTCCGTTTTTTCCTCTATGACCTGGATGGCGTCTATGGAGATACCAGTAACAGTGAGATCGCCAATGTCTTTGACTATCTCATGCAGGAGCCGGTGGAGGATATGACAGATACTCTGTCCCTTCTGATGAAATCAGATAAATACCGGACCCAGTTTGTAAATATGGTCTGTGATCTGACCAGCACCACCTTCGCGGCGGATCACGTGCTGCAGATCATTGATGAGGAAGATCAGAAGATTGCCCATTCCATGGCACTCTACTATACAGATGCGGAACGGGCGCGGCAGCAGGCAGCTGTGGAGGATATGAAAGAATCAGCGGCGGAGAGCTGTGTGGTGGTTCATGCAGGACTGCAGAATAATCTGGGAGCCGCAGATCCTTATACATTAAAGATTCAGGTTCCGGATGGATTGTCAGTGGCATTCAGCCAGATCCGGCTTTCCGGAGAGACGGACTATAAAGGTGTTTATTACCATAACTATCCGCTCACCCTTGTGGTGAATGACGACGGAGGACATGCATACCACTGGATGGTCAACGGCGTGCAGGTGGATGGTTCCGAACTGCTGCTGGACAGCAGCTATACAGACAATGAGCTGGATATCCGGCTTGTGATAGATAAGTAAAATATTGTGTAACTGTTCAGAGCCAAGCAAAATTTCATAAATCAGACGTGAAATGCTTGCATTTCTAAGGCTGATTTTGAAGTTTTATTTGGCGGATACGCCACACCGACGAAATGCGAAGCATTTTGGAGGTTGGATCTGAACAGTTACAAATATTGTTATATTTTTAAGGAGATACTGAGATGAAAGAATTAGCAAAGACTTATGATCCGTCTGAAATTGAGGATCGTACCTATGCCAAATGGATGGGAAGAAAATATTTCCATCCGGAGGTAGACAGAAGCAAAAAACCGTTTACCATTGTTATGCCGCCGCCAAACATTACCGGTAAGCTGCATATGGGACATGCGCTTGATAATACCCTTCAGGATATCCTGATCCGTTACAAGAGAATGCAGGGATACAACGCACTTTGGATTCCGGGAACGGACCATGCAAGTATTTCTACCGAGGTAAAGGTTATCAACAAACTGAAAGAAGAGGGAATCGACAAGAACGAGCTGGGAAGAGAAGGTTTCTTAAAGAGAACCTGGGAGTGGCGTGAAGAGTATGGCCGCACCATCGTAGATCAGTTAAAGAAGATCGGTTCTTCCTGTGACTGGGACAGAGAGCGTTTCACCATGGACGAGGGATGCTCCGAGGCAGTTCTCGAGGTATTTACCCGTCTCTATGAAAAAGGATATATTTACAAAGGTTCCAGAATCATCAACTGGTGTCCGGTATGCCAGACTTCCATCTCTGACGCTGAGGTAGAGCATGAGGAGCAGGCTGGACATTTCTGGCACATCAATTATCCTATTGCAGACGGAAGCGGTTATGTAGAGATCGCAACCACCCGTCCGGAGACCCTGCTTGGCGATACTGCAGTGGCAGTCAACCCGGATGATGAGAGGTACACCAGCCTGGTTGGCAAAATGCTGAAGCTGCCGCTGACCGACCGTGAGATTCCGGTCATTGCAGATCCGTACGTAGACAAAGAGTTCGGAACCGGCTGTGTAAAGATTACTCCGGCACATGACCCGAACGACTTCGAGGTAGGAAGACGTCATAACCTGGCAGAGATCAATATCATGAATGATGATGCTACCATCAACTGCCCGGGCAGCAAATACGACGGCATGGATCGTTACGAGGCAAGAAAAGCCATGGTAGCAGATCTGGATGCTCAGGGACTGCTCGTAAAAGTGGAGGAGCATGTGCATAATGTAGGTACCCATGACCGCTGCGGCACGACCGTAGAGCCGATGATCAAACAGCAGTGGTTTGTAAAGATGGAAGAGATGGCAAAACCGGCTATCGAGGCTATCAAAAACGGTGACCTGACCTTCGTTCCGGAGCGTTTTGACAAGACCTATCTGCATTGGCTGGAGAATATCCGTGACTGGTGTATTTCCCGTCAGCTCTGGTGGGGACACAGAATCCCGGCTTATTACTGTGATGAGTGCGGCGAGACCGTCGTTTCCAAGAACGCTCCGACCGTATGCCCGAAATGCGGATGCACCCATCTGACTCAGGATCCGGATACACTGGATACCTGGTTCTCCTCTGCACTGTGGCCGTTCTCAACCTTAGGCTGGCCGAAGAACACCGAGGAGCTGGATTACTTCTATCCGACCGACGTACTGGTAACCGGATACGATATCATTTTCTTCTGGGTAATCCGTATGGTATTCTCCGGTTACGAGCAGACTGGAAAATGCCCGTTCCATCATGTACTGATCCACGGCCTGGTAAGAGACTCTCTGGGACGTAAGATGAGTAAATCTCTTGGAAATGGTATTGACCCGCTGGAGATCATTGATAAATACGGCGCTGACGCACTGCGTCTGACCCTGGTAACCGGTAATGCACCGGGTAACGATATGCGTTTCTATATGGAGCGTGTAGAGTCCAGCAGAAACTTTGCAAACAAAGTATGGAATGCTTCCCGTTTCATCATGATGAACATGGAGAAAGCAGAGATTCCGGATGAGATCGATCTGAGCACGCTCACCGCAGCTGACAAATGGATCCTGTCCAAAGTCAACAGCCTGGCAAAAGAGATCACTGCCAACATGGATAACTTTGATCTGGGAATTGCCGTACAGAAGATTTACGACTTTATCTGGGAGGAGTTCTGCGACTGGTACATCGAGATGGTAAAACCGCGTCTGTGGAATGACGAGGACGAGACCAAAGGCGCTGCTCTGTGGACTCTGAAGAATGTACTGATCAATGCTCTGAAGATGCTGCATCCGTACATGCCGTTCATTACTGAGGAGATCTTCTGTAACCTGTCCGATGAGGAATCCATCATGATTTCTTCCTGGCCGGAGTACAAAGAAGAGTGGAACTTCGCAGCAGAGGAAAAAGCCATTGAGACCATCAAGGAAGCTGTCCGCGGTATCCGTACCGTTCGTACCAGCATGAACGTACCGAACAGCAAGAAAGCAACCGTATACGTTGTATCTGAGAATGCAGAGATCCGCGACATCTTTGAGAATGGTAAAGTCTTCTTTGCAGCACTGGGATTTGCAAGCGAAGTTATCGTACAGGCAGACAAGACCGGTATCGCAGATGACGCCGTATCCGCACTGCTTCCGGAGGCAGCCATCTACATGCCGCTGCAGGAGCTGGTAGATATCGAGAAAGAGAAAGAGCGTCTCCACAAAGAGGAGAAACGTCTGGAAGGCGAGCTTGCCCGTGTCAACGGTATGTTAACCAATGAGAAATTCGTCAGTCGTGCACCGGAAGCAAAGATTCAGGAAGAGCGCGCAAAACTGGAGAAATACACACAGATGATGAGTCAGGTCAAAGAGCGTCTGGCTCAGCTGGGAGAATAAAATGACATACGAAGAAGCAGAGAGCTATATTAACGATACACCTAAATTTACAAAGAAAAATACATTGGAAAATACACGGATGGTTCTGGACGCCATGGGTCATCCGGAACGTAAGATGAAGCTCATTCATGTGGCTGGTTCCAATGGAAAAGGGTCCGTATGTGCATATCTGTCTTCTATCTTAAAAGCTGCGGGAAAAGAGGTGGGACTGTTCACCTCCCCGCATCTGGTAAAGATCAACGAGCGGTTCAAGATCAATGAGGAGGATGTCTCCGACGAACTGTTTCTGGAAGCCTTTGAAGGGGTGATGGATCTGGTTCGTCAGCTTCTTGAGGAAAAGCCGGAGGAGTTTGCCCATCCCACCTTTTTTGAATTACTGTTCCTCATGGGCATCTATATTTTCGACAAAGCCCATATGGAATATGTAGTACTGGAGACAGGACTTGGCGGACGGTTTGACGCCACCAATGTCATTGAAAAGCCGTTGGTCAGCGTGATTACCTCCATCAGTCTGGAGCATACGGAGTATCTGGGAGATACCCATGCGAAGATTGCAGGAGAAAAGGCAGGCATTATCAAAGAAGGATGCCCGGTCGTCTATGACGGAACCAGGAAGGATGTGGAAGAAGCCATTCTTAAGAAGGCTTCCGAGATGCATGCGAAGGCTTATGCCATCCGTCCGGACATGTATAAAATTTTGATGAACACCCAGAAAACGATTGATTTTTCAATGGATACTGGGTATTATGAACCTATGAACGTGTCCATCGACACCGTTGCAGAGTACCAGGTAATGAACGCTATGGAGGCTGTGACAGCGGCACTGGTGATGGATGTGGGACTGACAGAAGCGGACATTCACAGCGGTATGAAGAACATGCGCTGGGAAGGACGTATGGAGCCGGTACTTCCGGGCGTGATTCTTGACGGCGCGCACAATGATTCCGGTATTGAGGAATTTGTGAAGACCGCCAGACGGCTGGGAAAAGATACGAAAGTGACGCTGTTATTTTCCTGTGTCAGCGACAAGGATTATGACGGCATGATTAAGACCGTCTGTGAGGCCATTCCGTTTACGGAGGTCATTGTCACAGAGGTAGGTGCGTACCGGATGGTTCCGGCAGAGAAGCTGGGCGGTATTTTCCGGAAATATACGAAGCAGCCGGTGACGGAGATTCCTTCTGTGGAGGAAGCCTTTGACACGGCGTATGCCCGCAAGGGAGACGGAATCCTGTTCTGTGTAGGTTCCCTGTATCTGGTGGGAAGTCTGAAAGAGATATTAAGGAGTCGAAAGAATGCTTGACTTTGAAGAAGAATTAAAGAAATTTCATCCGAGCCTGGAGATTGATCAGGTAGAGGAAAATGTGTATAGTAACAATCTGGCAGATGTGACAGATCTGATAGATGAGATGCTGAAGGAAATTAAGGATCGTCGATAGAAAAGGTGAATGTATGAAATGTTTTAACTGTGGAGCGGACCTTAAAGATTCCGAATACTGCAGCCAGTGCGGCGCGGACGTGAAGCTTTACAGCAGGATGCTGAAGCTTTCCAACGCATACTACAATGAAGGACTGGAGAAGGCAAAGGTGCGCGACCTGTCGGGAGCAATTCCGGCCTTACGGGAAAGTCTGAAGATCAATAAGAAAAATACCAATGCAAGAAACCTTCTGGGACTTGTCTATTTTGAAATGGGTATGGTGGTGGATGCACTGACCCAGTGGATTATCAGCCGCAGCTTCCAGAGCACGAAGAACATGGCGGACAAGTATATTGAGGCGGTTCAGAATAACCCGGCGCGACTGGACAGCATCAATACCAGCCTGCGGAAATACAACCAGGCGCTGGTGTACTGTCAGCAGGAAAGCTATGATCTGGCCATTATCCAGCTGAAAAAAGTGCTGTCTGTCAACGGTAAACTGCTGGACGGACATCTCTTACTGGCACTTCTCTATATGAAGACCGAGAATTTAAGCCGTGCGAGAGCAGAGCTGAAAAAGGTACTGGCTGTGGACTGCACCAATACGAAGGCTCTTCGTTACATGCAGGCATTGGATCAGCAGACGGTGGAAGAAAAGCCCAAGGAAGAGGATTCCAATAAAGATGCCATCGCTTATACCAGAGGAAATGAGACCATTATCCAGCCGGTAGGCGTGAAAGATAATTCCGGATTCCATGCGGTGCTCAATGTAGTCATCGGTGTGGTCATCGGTGTGGCCGTTATGGGACTTCTCATTATGCCGGCTCTTCAGAGCAAGAAGAGCGGGGAACTCAATAAGGCAGTGGCAGAATACAGCGACCAGGTGGATGCCAAATCCGCAACGCTGGACAGCCTGCAGGCAGAGAATGATTCCCTGAAACAGCAGAACGAGGAAGCAGCAAAGGCAGCCAGTGAGGCAGCCGACAAGGTGAGCAGCTATGAAGAACTGCTGAAAGCCTATGCATCCTATTCTTCAGGTGATTCCGCAGCAGCGCTGGAGCAGCTGGAAGCCATCAATCAGGATACTCTTTCTGATGATGCGAAGACGCTGTACAGTTCTGTATTCAGCGAGGTAGGTGCAACCGCTGTTCAGGATCTTTACCGGACAGGATATGACGCCTATCAGAAGGGCGATTATGCAACCGCCATTGAAGATCTTGGAAAATGCTATGAACTGGATAATACCCAGGGAGATGCCCTGTATTTCCTGGCAAGATCCTATCATAAATCCGGGGATACGGAGAATGCGAAGACCTATTATCAGAAGGTCATCGACGAATTCCCCAATACGAAAAAAGCAACCGATGCAGCAGGTCTGATGACCGGACTGTAGAAGATAAATACCCTGAAGAGAGGGACGTTATAATGCGAAGCATTATAGCGTCCTTTTTGTAACTATTCAGAGCCATGCACATGTCCGTAAATATGTTTCTTATGCTTGCATATAGGAACATATTTCGGAACATGTATATGGCGAGAAGCCATACATGAGCAAAAGTAAAGCTGCAAAGCAGCGATTTTGCGAATGGGGTTCTGAATAGTTACCTTCAGAGCTGGAACGGAGAGAAAAAGAAAGGAGCAGACTGTTTTATGGAACTGCTGGAACGAAAAGGAATCCGGCTGGTGGTACATCTGCCGGAGGAAGTTGATCACCATCATACAGAAGAAATCCGCCGCCAGGTGGACAAGGTCATCCGGAAGGAACCGGTGAGCGAAGTGGAATTTGATTTTTCAGGAACAGAATTTATGGACAGCGCGGGAATCGGCATGATTCTCGGCCGCTATCAGATGCTGCAAGCACTGAACGGGCGGATTGTGTTAAGCCATATGAACAGCAGGATTGACCGGGTACTGGAACTGTCCTGCATCCGGAATTACATTCCGCTGGAGAAGGAGGAACGAGTATGAAAAATGAAATGACGCTGGCATTTGACAGCATCTCGGAGAATGAAGAATTTGCGCGGGTGACGGTGGCGGCCTTTGCGGCCCAGTTAAATCCCACCCTGGAAGAAGTGGCGGATATCCGCACTGCCGTATCGGAGGCGGTGACCAATGCCATTATCCACGGCTATCCGGAAGGAGTACATACGGTGGTGCTGCGGGTTCATATGGAGGATCAGCAGCTGGAGGTGTGGGTCATGGATGAGGGCGTTGGGATCGCCGATATTTCCAAAGCCATGGAACCCCTCTACACCAGCCGCCCGGATCTGGAGCGCTCCGGCATGGGATTTATGTTCATGGAAGCTTTTATGGATGAGGTAAAAGTAGAGTCGTCGCCGGGCATGGGAACGACCGTTTATATGAAGAAAAAGATCATGAGCAGGTAGTTGCGATGGAAGAAACGATGGCTCTGATTGAACGGTCACACCATGGGGATAAGAGCGCCAGGGATCTTCTGGTGCAGGAGAACATTGGACTGGTCTGGAGTATTGTCCGCCGCTTCACAGGGAGAGGAACGGATACGGAAGATTTATTCCAGATCGGAGCAATGGGGTTAATCAAAGCGATTGATAAATTCGATCCCGCATTTCAGGTGAGATTTTCCACTTATGCGGTGCCGATGATTGCGGGGGAGATTAAGCGGTTTCTCCGGGATGATGGTATGGTAAAGGTGAGCAGGACATTAAAGGAAAACAGCTGGAAAGTAAAGAAAGTGGAAGACCAGTACCGGCAGAAGACCGGACGGGAGCCCACCGTCGGGGAACTGGCAGAGCTGACCGGGCTGACGCCGGAAGAGATTGTACAGGCGGCGGATTTCGGTGTGGAGGTGGAATCCATTTACAAAACCATTCCCCAGAGCGACGGAAGCGAGGTCTGCCTTCTGGACCGGCTGGGAAGCGAGCGGCAGGAAACAGAGCATGTACTGGATCGGGTGGTATTGTTACAGCTTCTGGAAGAATTGCCGGAGACGGAGCGGAAGCTCATTATGATGCGGTATCTGCAGGACAAGACCCAGGCAGAGGTGGCACGTACTTTAGGCGTTTCCCAGGTACAGGTAAGCCGTCTGGAAAAGAAAATCCTGCGTCAGATGCGGGAACAGTTCCAGGGGGATAACCCGGGGATTACGGTGCATAAAAGTCCTTAAATCTGCACATACTTGTGGATAACTGGTAACTATTCAGAGCCATGCAAAACTGTGTTCTGCGAATGAGGTTCTGAATAGTTGAAAAAAGGGAGGCGCGTGAGCCATGAGTGAAATGCTCTACCTGAAAATCGAACGGAACAGCCAGGTGGATCATATAGACGTGCGGCTGGGGGATGTGGCGAAACTGGAGTGTGTGAACAGTTCCGTGAAAAACAGACTGAAGACCATGAAGCTTCTGAAAATTCAGGCGCAGAAAAGTGACCGCTATGTGTTTTCTGTTATGAAGGTCATTGAAATGATTCATGAAATTTATCCGGAACTGGAGATTCAGAATCTGGGGGAATCGGATTTTATTATCGAATATGAGTCGCCGGAATATGCAAAAGGCAGATGTAACACGCTGAAGGTGGTGGTCTTATGTATTCTCATTTTCTTTGGATCCGCCTTTTCTATTATGGTGTTTAACAATGACGTAGGGGTGGACGATGTATTTGCACAGACCTACCAGTTGTTTACGGGAACAGAATCCAGCGGCTATACGGTCATGGAGCTTGGTTATTCCATCGGTATCGCAGTGGGCATTATTGTATTTTACAATCATTTTGGAGGAAAGCGGATTACGAAGGATCCGACGCCCATCGAAGTACAGATGCGGCAGTATGAGGATGATGTGAATACCACATTGGTGGAAGGATGCAACCGGGAGGAGACAAGCATTGATGTGGACTGAACTGCTTCTTGGGTTTCTGGGACTTGCCAGCGGGATGGCCGTGGCGGGCGGCATGTTTGCCTTGTTGATAGCCCTGGGGGTAGTGTCCCGGTTTGCAGGGAAAACCCATACTGCCGCTTATGTCATGAGATATGAAGATGCAGCCGCGCTTGGCGGCATCTTCGGAAATTTGTTCAGTATTTATCAGTTTCCTATTCCGGCAGGGGTGCCTGGGGCAGCCCTTTTTGGTTTTCTGTCCGGTGTCTTTACCGGCGCATGGGCCATGGCGCTTACGGAGATTGTGGATGCGGTTCCCATCTTCAGCCGGAGAATCCGTCTGAAAACAGGAATGCCGTGGATCATTCTTGCCATGGCGCTGGGACGATCCTTTGGCGCCTGGGTGCATGCATATTATGGATATTAGGACGGCTGGGGATGAAATTCCTCCCATTTGTCATACCAGGCAAGGCAGCCTTCCGTGTACTGAAGACGGAGTTCCTCTTCCCGCTGGGCCCAGACGAGGGCAGCGTCCGGATCGGTCCAGCTTACGTACTCGTCATACGTATTCCAGTGCTGTTCCAGTGCTTCCTGTATCTGTTCCACAGGTTCAAAGGCAAGGCGCAGCTGCCAGTCTTCATAGGCGCGTTCTGTATCCATTTCCCGGAGGCGGTGCCGTTCCGGCATAGGGACACTCTGAAGCCCGCTGATGAGCGCCTGTTCTTCCGCCCGGATGCAGGCGCTCATGTCCTGCCCGGCTTCTTTTTGTTTCCGTTCCAGATAATGCTCATAGCCAAATGGATAATAGAACACGGACTGCTCATCGAAAATGAGCAGGGATTCAGCTACCTGACGGATAAAATACCGGTCGTGGGAGACGAACAGAAGGGTTCCCGTATAGGCGCGGAAGGCAGATTCCAGCGTCTCTTTGGCGGGAATGTCCATATGGTTGGTAGGCTCGTCCAGAATAAGAAAATTCGGACGGCTCTGCAACAGTTCTGCCAGAACCAGACGGGATTTTTCACCACCGGAGAGCATGCTCACCTTTTTGGCTGCGTTTTTGCCGGAGAAAAGAAAAGCGCCCAGTGTCTGGCGGACTTCTTTTTCCGTGAGGGACGGAAAGAGATGGTGAAAATGATCTGCCACAGACAGGTCGGATGTAAGGGAAGCGGTCTGCTGGTCAAAGTATCCCAGTAACACGTTAAGTCCCAGATTGCAGGTGCCGTCCACAGGCGGCAGAAGTCCGGCAGCCGTCTTTAAGAAAGTGGATTTTCCGGCTCCGTTGGGACCGATAATGCCGATTTTCTGTCCCCGGCGGATACGGAGGGAAAGTTCCAGCAGCGCTTTGTTTTCATAACCGATTTTCAGATGCTCTGCCTCCAGCACCCATTTGGCACTGCGGACTTCCGGATCCAGCGTGCCCGTGAAGAGATGGGCTTCCCCGGCAGATGGCTTTTCGATCTTGGGCATTCGCTCCAGAATCTTCTTCCGGGATCTGGCAAAGGCGGCCTTTTTTGGCTTGTGCTTAAATCGCTCCATCAATTCTTCCAGCCGCTGTATTTCCTCCTGCTGCTGGCGGTAAGCTTTTTTCTGCAGGGCCAGATTTTTGGCACGCTGTTCTTTATAGGAAGAATAGTTTCCTGCATAGCGGATCAGCTTCAGATGGTCAAATTCATAGATGGTATCCGCGGTCCGGTCCAGGAAGAACCGGTCGTGGGAGACGATGACGGCTGCGTGTGGATACTGTCTTAAATAAGTTTCCAGCCATTCCACGGTCTCCACATCCAGATGGTTGGTGGGCTCATCCAGCAGGAGAAGATCCGGCTGCGTGAGCAGGAGCCGGATCATGGCAATCTTGGTCTGCTCACCGCCGGAGAACTGGGACAGCTTCTTTTTCTTATCTTCTTTCTGAAATCCGAATCCTGTAAAGACCCGGTCATATTCCTGCTCCCAGATAAAGCGTTCTCGATCCCATTTATCCGGACAGGGACAGGCCTTCAGGAGCTCTTCTTCCACTGTCGCGGAGGCATCAGAAAAAGCCTGCTGGCTGAGCAGGCCAATGGTCAGCTTGCGGGTGGTCATGATTCCGGCAGACTGGCTTTTATCATCCCGGTCAAGGGAGAGTTCTCCGGCCAGCAGCCGGAGCAACGTCGTCTTTCCACAGCCATTCTTTCCCACCACGGCAATCTTTTCATTTCCACGTATTTCAAAATCAAAATGCGACAGAACCACCTGAGTTCCGGCACTTAAAGTTCCATCCTGAATCTGTAACAGCATCTGCGTATCTCCTGTATTTCTGCCACCACTATAGCAGAACCCCGTCAGGATTGCAAGAAGCGGAAGAACCAGTAGAGAAGACCCAGAATCCAGGAAGTGAGCACGCCGTACAGGATGACAGACCCGGCAATGGTGAAGATTTTGGCGCCGATACCGAAGACCTGCCCTTCCTTTTTATACTCAATGGCAGAGGATGCAACGCCATTGGCAAAACCGGTGATGGGAACCAGTGCCCCGGCACCGCCCCATTTGGCGATGAGCGGGTAGATGCCAAAACCTGTGAGCAGGACACTCAAGAGCACCAGAAAAATAGAACACCAGGTTCCGGCCGCTTCCTGCTCAAGACCCAGTGCCATACCTGCATTCTGAAGAAATTGTCCAAGAACACAGATGATTCCGCCGGTAACAAAAGCCTTTCCCATTTCTATAGGAAGGGAATGGGTGGGAGTTACTTCTTTTACATATTTCTGATATTCTTTTTTCTGCTCTTCGCTGATGCTCATGGAAGTTCCCTCCTTTCCAGAATCACAGCATGGGCAATACCGGGGATGGTCTGCCCTTCATTGAAGCTTACTTTGGACATGAGAGCCCCGGTGGGAACCAGAAGAACCCGCTTCCAGACACCCCGGAGCATCTGAGGCAGAATGTAGGCAGCTAACGTGGCTGCTGCACAGCCACAGCCGGAACCTCCTGCGTGGGTATCCTGGGTTTCACTGTCATAGATCAGGATGCCGCAGTCATCATGGCGATCCTGAAGATCCACGCCACGGTTCATGAGAAGATCTTTTAAAATGGTCTGTCCCACGCTTCCCAGGTCGCCGGTGATAATCTGGTCATAATCTTCCGGGGTACGGCTCGTGTCCATCAGATGCTGGTAAATGGTATCGGCTGCAGCAGGAGCCATGGCCGCGCCCATATGCATGGAGTCTTTGATACCGTAATCAACGATTCTGCCCGTAGTGATGCCCGAAATCTGCACATAAGTTTTACCGGGATTCCCGGTAAAACCGGAAGCCAGAAGGAAAGCCCCGGAGCCGGTAACGGTCCAGGTGGTGGACAGAGGACGCTGCCCCGCATAATCTAAGGGAAAGCGAAATTCCTTCTCCGCGCTGGCAAAATGGCTGGATGTCAGGGCCAGGGCATAATCCGCATATCCGGCGCTGACTGCCATGGCGGCAAGTCCCAGGCTTTCGCCACAGGTGGAACAGGCACCGTAGAGCCCGAACAACGGGATCTGCAGTTCCATAATGCCATAGGAAGTGGCAATGCCCTGGGCCAGCAGATCACCGGCAAAGAGATAACGGATCTGTTCCTCGCTGATGCCGGATTTCTCCATGACTTTCCGGGCGGTGCGAAGCTGCAGCTCGCTCTCTGCCTCCTCCCAGGTATTTTTTCCGAATTTCGGATCTTCCTCGATATAGTCAAAAAGATGTCCAAGGGGACCGTCCCCCTCTTTTTTTCCAACAATGGAAGCCGCTTCCATGATGCATGGCGGTCTGTCAAATAAGAGGGTGGATCTGCCTGCCATCAGTGTCATTTTTTGTGCTCCTTTCCAATCAATGTTCTGGGTGGTTCTTTAAAAAACAGTGTCTTCTATATCCGGGGAAAATATGCATGTGCATTGCTCTGAATGGTTCCACTTTCTGTCAATTTCAAAAAAATTCGTGCAAAATACAGAAAAGTATGCTATACTGTCAGAGGTTTTGAGTTGGCGGGAAGATTCACAATGGAGGAGTGTTCATGAGAAAAAAATCACATCTTAGTCTGGCAGGTTTTCTGGTACAGGGAATGGATAACGAAGTGCTGAGCCGCAGATGGAGATCCTTTTATCTGGGAAATATTCTTCCGGATTGTAAGCCTTCTTTTGTGACGGTACGTCACGAATACGACAAAACGTTTGACCTGATGGCAGAGATGTTAAGGGCTCTGGCAGAGGAAGAAGGATACTGGTCCATGGATACGGCTCTTTATATGAGAGATCTGGGACAGGTATTTCATTATATTGCGGACTATTTTACCTATCCGCACAATACCCATTTTCCGGGTAATATCAAAGACCACTGTGTTTATGAGGAGCATTTAAAACATGGACTCCGCGCTTATATCCAGGAAGGAAAAGCAGTATTTTACACAGGTAATACGAGAATGATGCGTTCCGTGGATGAGATCCTTGATTACATCCGTGAGGAACATGAAGCATATATGTCCGCGCCGCGCTGCGTGGAGGATGATTGCGAATACATTACCAGAGTCAGCTCCCAGGTGCTGGCTGCACTGCCGCAGTTTGCTGCGGTTCCGGTAATGGCTTACGCAGGTTAATCGATCAAACAGAACAAGAAAAAGCCGGGACGTACGGAAGTGATTCCAGATTGTTCCGGCATTTTTTATCCCATATGGTAACTATTCAGAGCCATGCAAAACTGCGTTCTGCGAATGGGGTTCTGAATAGTTACCCCATATGAAAAGGAAGATTCGGAGGTACATATGGCGTTACAGCTGATTCTGGGAAATTCCGGCGCAGGAAAATCCCATTACATGTTTGAAAAAATCATTACCCAGTCCATGGAGGAGCCCAAGCGGCAGTTTTTTGTGATCGTGCCGGAGCAGTTCACCATGCAGACCCAGAAGGATCTGGTGCGGATGCATCCGCGGCACGGTATTATGAATATCGACGTCTTAAGTTTTGAGCGTCTGGCCCACCGCGTCTTCGAGGAAGTGGGCGGAGAACACCGGAAGATTCTGGAGGATACCGGTAAAAATATGGTGCTCCGCAGACTGGCAGAGGAGAATAAGGATCGTCTGACCCTTCTGGGTGGCAATTTGAAAAAGCTGGGCTATATTACCGAGGTGAAATCCCTGCTGTCCGAGCTGGTGCAGTACCGGATTGGCGCGCAGGATCTGGAGCAGATGATGGCACAGAATCAGGACAACCCGCAGTTATACTATAAACTGCAGGATATGAAGCTGATCTACGAAAGCTTTGAGGAATATTTGTCCCATACGTATTTAACGGCGGAACAGCTGCTGGAAGCACTGGAAGAGACGGTGGAGCGCTCCGCGTCTATGAAGGACAGCGTTATTGTGCTGGATGGTTATACCGGATTTACCCCGGTGCAGTTAAAGCTTCTGGGAAAATTGCTGCGTCTTTCATCCGAAATGTACGTGGCGCTGACGCTGGACAGTGAGGAAAATCCCTTTGTCTCCAGCGGGGAACATCAGCTTTTTTATCTGACGAAGAAGACCATCCGGGATCTGTGCCGGACAGCGGAGGAGGCACAGGTGCCGGTCAGAAAACCGGTAATACTGGGCGCAGACCATGTATGGCGCTATGACCATGCCCGAGCCCTTGGATTTCTGGAGCATCGGATTTTCCGGCATGGCAGGGAATTCTGGGGAGAACCGACGGATCAGCTGACCCTCTATGCGGCCCGTTCGCCCAGAGCAGAGGCGGAGGAGATCGGCTGCGAGATTCTGAAGAAAGTAAGAGATCAGGGATTCCGTTACCGGGATCTGGCGGTGGTGACCGGCAATCTGGAAGTCTACGGCCCGCTCATGGAGCAGATCTTCGCCCGGCTTGGCATTCCTGCTTTCATTGACCGGAAGCGGGATGTATTGAAAAATCCTTTTGTGGAATTTGTGCGGGCTCTGCTGGCGGCGGTGCAGGAGGATTTCTCCTATGAGTCCATGTTCCGGCTGCTGCGAAGCGGGATGACCGGTATTACCATGGAGGAGACGGACCGACTGGAAAACTATGTGCTGGCCAGAGGTATCCGTGGAATTTCCGGCTGGAAGAAGGAGTGGAAGTACCCCCTTAAAGGAATGGAGGAGGAAGAACTCGCAGAGCTGAATGAAGTGCGGCAGCGGGCGCTTGGCGGACTGCAGGATTTAAAGCGCGTGCTCACAAAGAAGGACACCGATGCGGAAACCATGACCCGTGCTATTTATGGATATATTGCAGAACAGGGGATTCAGGAACAGTTAAAAGCAAGAGAAGAGGTATTTGAAGCGGAAGGAAATCTAAGCCTGGCCAAAGAATACGATCAGATTTACGGCATGATCATGGAACTTCTGGACAAGCTGGTCATGCTGCTGGGAAACTGCGTCATGACCCTGGAAGAATACGCAGAGCTTCTGGATGCAGGACTTTCTGAACTGAAAGTGGGACTTATTCCGGCGGGCACCGACCAGGTGGTGGTCGGTGATATGGAGCGAAGCCGTCTGAAGGATATCAAGGTGTTGTTCTTTACCGGAGTCAATGAAGGAAATGTGCCGAAGGAAAAGAGCCGGGGCGGTCTGCTCTCGGAGATGGACCGGGAAATTCTGGCATCCCAGGAAGTGGAACTGGCACCGACGGCCCGACAGGAGACCTGCATTCAGAAATTTTATATGTATGTGAGCCTGACGATTCCGTCGGAGGAACTGCATCTCTCCTGGAGTCTGGCGGATGCGGACGGCAATGCACTGCGGCCTTCCTATCTCATTGCGTCCGTGCAGGAATTGTTTCCCAAAGTGGAGATCCGCACCGACGGAGACCGGAGTCTTCTGGACCGTCTGGCGGTACCGGCGGGAAGCATTCCGGAGCTGACGGAAGCACTGCAGGCGGCCAGGGAAGGGGAGCCGTCCCCGGAGCAGAAAGCGCTGCTTCACTGGTATGCAGGGCAGTCTGGCTGGCAGGAGAAGCTGGAACGTCTTATGGATGCAGTCTTTTACAGAAGAGAGGAAGATCCTATTGGAAAGGCGGCGGCCAGAGCACTCTATGGAACCCTTCTGGAAGGAAGTGTCACCAGACTGGAACAGTTTGCAGCCTGCGCGTATGCACATTTTCTGCAGTATGGATTGCGGCTTCAGGAGCGGGAGACCTATGGCCTTCAGGCTATGGACATGGGAAATGTCTTTCATGATGCGCTGAAATATTTCTCCGATACGGTGGAGAAAAGTGAGTATGGCTGGTTCCATGTGCCGGAAGAAAAGCGGACAGAGTGGATGGAACAGGCACTGAATCGGGCATTGGAAGACTGTGCGGAAAAAGGACTGACGGAGCAGGCGTCGGACGCTTATGTGGTGGAGCGCATGAAGCGGATCGGACAACGGACTGCCTGGGCACTTCTGGAACAGTTGAAAAAAGGTACGTTCCTGCCGGAACAGACGGAGGTTTCTTTCCGGAATCTGGAGCAGTTGTCCAGCGTGTCCCTGCTTCTGTCCGAAGAAGAGCGTATGCGTCTGCAGGGAAGAATTGACCGGATCGATGTGTGCCGGGAGGAAGGCAATCTCTATGTCCGGGTCATCGATTATAAGAGTGGTTCCCAGCGGTTTGATCTGACCAGCATTTACTATGGACTGCAGTTACAGCTGGCAGTTTATCTGAATGCGGCCATGGAGATGGAGCAGCGGAATGGAGTGGAGAAGGTGCACCCGGCGGGCATGTTTTATTACCATATTCAGGATCCCATGCTGGACTATGAAGAGGAAGAAGATCCGGCGCTGCGCCTTTTGAAGGAGCTGGCGTTCAATGGCATTGTCAATGCAGATCCGGAGATTGTAAAACGGATGGATCGGGAGGCAGAAAGCGGTTCTACTCTGCTTCCGGTGCGTTTCAAAAAAGGCGGCGGCTACAGCGCCTCTTCTTCCGTGGCGGAGGAGGAGCAGCTTTTCCGGCTGTCCCGCCACGTAAAGCGAAAATTATCGGAGTATGGGGAAGAGATTCTGAATGGAACTATCAGCCTGTCTCCTTACGAACTGCGGGAGGAAGACGCCTGCAGGTTCTGCAGCTACCACAGCGTCTGCGGATTTGACAGCAGGCTGGAGGGCTGTGAAAAGCGGCAGCTGGAACCGCTGGAAAAAGAGGAGATCTGGAAGAAACTGGAGGAGGAAGAGACATGAGTGTTACCTGGACAGAAGAGCAGAAGCAGGTCATAGAGACCAGAAATACTAATCTGCTTGTGTCAGCTGCGGCAGGTTCCGGTAAGACGGCCGTGCTGGTTGAGCGGATTCTTTCTCTGATTACGGATCCGGAGCATCCGGTGGATGTGGACCGACTGCTCATTACGACGTTTACCAAGGCGGCAGCGGGCGAGATGAAAGAACGAATCGGAAAAGCCCTCAACGACCGGCTGAAAGAAGATCCGGGAAATGAGTGGCTTCAGCGGCAGGAGTCTTTGGTGCACCGGGCGCAGATCACCACCATTCATGGATTCTGCCTGTACGTGATCCGCAATTATTTTCATAGCATCGACCTGAATCCCAATTTCCGGATTGCAGACGAAGGGGAAATGAAGCTCTTAAAGCAGGATACGGCAAAAGAAATTCTGGAAGAAGCCTATGAGAAGAAAGACCCGGCATTTTTAAAATTTGCGGACTGTTACGGAAGCGGTAACCGGGGAAGTGGTCTGGAAGACATGATTCTGGGGCTTTATGAATATGCAGTGGCCAGCCCCCAGCCGGTGCGCTGGCTTACCCACTGCGCGGATGTCTATGACATGCCGGAGAAGGGAAGCTGGCAGGATTTTGCAGGACAGGAAGAGATTTTAAAGGAACTGAAACTGACCGCTGGTGATGCGCTGGCGGAGATCCGGAAAGCGAGAGCGCTGTGCAGACTGCCGGGAGGACCGGGACCGTATGAGGAAGTCCTTCTGGCAGATGAGACTATGATTCAGGAGCTGGCAGACTGCCAGGATGTGGGGCTGTTTCGGGAAAAATGGGAGCAGTTGTCTTACGGACGGCTGCCCAGCCGCAGGGCCAAAGTCATGGCAGATGCAGACGAGGAACTCTGCGACCGGATTATGACCATGCGGAATGGAGTAAAAGATCTCTTAAAAGGACTGGGAAAACAGTATTTTCAGATTTCCGATGAAGAACAGTTCCGGCAGCTGCGGGAGACCAAAGAAAATGTGGCTGCCTATGCGGAACTGACTCTTATATTTCTGAACCGCCTGAATGAAAAGAAGCGGAAGAAAAATATTCTGGATTTTGCTGATCAGGAGCATCTTGCCTTGCAGATTCTCACAAAGGAAGAGGATGGGGAGCTGGTACCTTCGGAGACTGCGGATATATTTGCGGACTATTTTGAAGAGATTATGGTGGATGAGTATCAGGACTCCAACCTGGTACAGGAAGCGATTCTGAACAGCATTTCCAAAAGCCGGAAGGGGCGGGATAATCGCTTTATGGTAGGCGATGTGAAGCAGAGTATTTACCGTTTCCGGCAGGCGGAGCCGGGATTGTTTCTTGGAAAATATGCGGTTTACGGTGAGAAAAACGGAGGCATCCGCATTGATCTCCACCGGAATTTCCGAAGCCGTAGGGAAGTGCTGTCTCCGGTTAATGAAATTTTTGAGCGGATCATGCGTCCGGAGCTGGGAGGCATTCTCTATGATGAGGATGCGGCGCTGAAAGAGGGTGCGGTCTATCCGGAGACGGATGGAAACGGAGCGGAGATTCTGCTCCTTCAGAAAGAGGAATGGGAAAGTTTCCGGAAGGAGTGCAGGTGGAGCAAGGCAGAAGCGGAAGCCCATCTTATTGCGTCCCGGATCCGGAAACTTCTGCAGAATGGAACGGTAACGGATCATGGGACCTTGCGTTCGGCGGAGCTGGGAGATATGGTCATTCTGCTCCGTACCATGTCCGGCTGGAGCGAGACGTTTGTGCGGGTACTGCAGGAGGAAGGCATTCCTGCCAGCGCCCAGTCGAGAGAAGGGTATTTTCAGACCATGGAGGTGGAGACGCTGCTTGCCTATCTGCGGGTGCTGGACAATCCGACCCAGGAAATTCCTCTGGCGGCAGCCCTTCACGGCCTGCTGGGCGGATTTTCGTCGGCAGATCTGGCGGAGATCAAGGCGGCAAGCCCGGAGAAAAGCTTTTTGAAAGCATGTCAGCAGTATCGGACAGAAGGTGCGGATGAGAAAAGAAGAGATGCCCTGAATGGATTTTTCCGACAGGTGGAGCACTACCGGGAACTGGCATCCTACACGTCGGTTCATGAACTGCTGTGGATGATCCTGACAGAGACCGGGTATCTTGACCAGATCCGGGCACTTCCCGGCGGCGTGCAGCGGCTTGCCAATGTGGAAATGCTGCTGGCAAAAGCCCAGGATTATGAGAAGATCAGTTATCACGGACTGTTCCACTTTGTCCGGTATATTGAGCGGATGCAGAAATACCAGATGGATTTCGGCGAGGCGGATATTTCCGGCAGCGGAAAAGCAGCGGTTCAGATCATGAGCATCCACCATAGCAAAGGTCTGGAGTTTCCCATCGTGTTTGTGGCTGGTATGGGAAAAAGCTTTAACCGGCAGGAGAGCCGGGACAAAATGGTCTTTCACAACCGCTGGGGCGTGGGAATTGACTATGTGGATCTGGAAAACCGGATGAAACGTCCGGCGCTTATCAAGCAGCTGATCCGCAGACAGAATCTGTTAAGTGGACTGGGGGAGGAACTGCGTGTCCTCTATGTTGCCATGACCCGTGCCAGGGAGAAACTGATCCTCACTGGTATGATTGATGGAAAGACGGATGTGGAAGCGCGGACGGGAGAGCCGCTGCTCTTTTCCAGGTTACTGGGAGCCAAATGCAGTATGGAGTGGATTCTCCCGGCGCGGAATCCGGAACCGGAGCAGAGCGGATTTACGGTGGAATCTGTTTCCATGGAAGAACTGCTCAAAGAGTCGGTAGCGCAGCAGATGGCGGAATCCGTCTCCAGGGATGCTCTGGAGCGGATGCTGGTCTATGAGACACCAGATTCCGAACTTTCCGGGGAAGTGGAGAAGCGGCTTTCCTGGGATTACGCATGGAAAGACCGGACGGCAGCCAAGCAGAAATACAGTGTCACCGAACTCAAAAAGCTGCGGCTTTCCTCGGAGGAGGATCCGGCGGAGGAGCTTTACCCGGAGACTGAGATGGTTCCGATTCTGCCCCATTTTATAGAGCAGACAGAAGAGAAGACTGGAGCGGCCAGAGGTACCGTCTATCATACGGTCATGCAGTGGATGGATTTTGCAAGAATCCAGAAGGTGGAGGATCCGGCGGAGGCAGTCCGGCAGGAACTTGATCGGCTGACGGAGGCAGGAAAGCTTACGGAGGAAGACAGAAGCTGTATCCGACCCGCAGATTTTGTCCGGCTGGTGAAGAGTGGTCTTATCAAACGCCTGGTGGAGGCAGAAGAGCGGCAGGAACTTTACCGGGAGCAGCCTTTCGTCATTGGACTGCCCGGCGACCAGGTGGACGGTTCGGATCCGGAGGAAACGGTGCTCATCCAGGGAATTATCGATGCATTCTTCTATGAAGAGGATGAGATTGTGGTTGTGGATTATAAGACAGACCATATCCGGCACCCGGAAGAACTGGTGGAGCGGTACCGGCAGCAGCTCCAGTACTATGAGCAGGCTCTTGCCATGGTCACCGGAAAGCCTGTAAAAGAACGGCTCATTTACTCCTTTGCCCTTGGAAAATGGATTCCTGTCTGATACATAGTTACATGAAAATAGAGTATTCTGATACGCGGTATCGGGATGGAACGACAGGGAAATAATAGTACCATATCTGTATTGGAGGATATGGTATGCAGAACAGAATCAGGGAATTGCGGGAAGAGCGCGGCATGAATCAGGAAGCCCTGGCTGGACTTGTTGGGGTATCACAGCAGAAAATCAGCAAGGTAGAACGAAATACAGACTCATTGGGAATTGATCTGCTCATTGAGATTTCGGATTATTTTGAAGTGACGACAGATTATCTTCTGGGTTTGTCTGACGAGAAACGCGGTTCTGTACAGGAGCGGCAGTTTCACAGAAAAATGGATGAATATCAGGAATTGATTCGTCTGTATGAAAGCCTTAACACGAACAATAAAAAGATGGTACTGTCACTGATGAAGGCCATGAAGAAAATAGAAGAAGAAACGTAAACACACCGGCTGTTCCTGGAGGGGCAGCCGGTGTTTCTTTACGTTGTGGGGGAATCTTTCGGAAATTGTCGTCCCTCATGATCCATCTCATAATTGTCCGTATAGATCAATTCAGAAATGGGAACTAGTTCATAGCCTTTCTCCTGCAGCCCTTCAATGACGCGGGGAAGGGCATCTTTCGTATATTTAGCACCGTTGTGCATGAGAACGATGGAGCCGTTCCCAAGATGCTTGTGATCCAGTACCCGTGAGACGATAGCGTCCGCACCGTAGTCTTTCCAATCAAGAGAATCCACATCCCACTGGATCACGTGGTAACCCATGTCATTGGCAGCTTCGATAAGTGTGTCATTATAGTCACCATAGGGAGGGCGGAAGAGCGTCATATCCCGTCCGGTCAGTTCCTTTACCTTGTCATGAACTAACTGCAGTTCCAAACGACATTCCGATGCACTGAGCTGGGACATCTGCTTATGATTTTCACTGTGATTTCCCAAATCATGTCCGTCCGCAGCGATGGCCTTCACATCGTCCGGATAGGAAGAAACCCATCCGCCGGTCATGAAGAAGGTGGCATGTACCTGATGTTCTTTTAAAATGGATAAAAGTTCTGCAGTATCATCGTTGCCCCAGGCTGCGTCGAAGCTTAAAGCTACTTTAGGTTTTTCTGTGCTGACACAATAGATGGGAAGTTTCTTGCTTTCGATGGATGCAGAGGCAGGAACTGCAGGGGAGCGGGATAGGAAAAAGCTGCCTGCAAGGGCAATGATAAGGCATAATGACAGAGGAAGCACGTTCTTCCTGTGAAACAATTTCATATACTTACTCCAGAGAGCGGTTCTTGATAATGAGTGTATGCTGTGAAACAGAAGAATATGACACCGTCAGGCGGTCGTCCTTTTTCTACAGAAAACGCTTGAATTTATAACGCCTATTCGCTATAATAGAACCCAATATGAATATATGAATACATGTATACAAAATATTACCTTATGCAGGATAGGATGTGACAAAGATGAGCAATGTTACCATGATGGAATTATCGAAAGAACTGGATGAGCAGTTTGATCGTTTGTTAAATGAATGTATGGTATCCGGTGCCATTGATCAGGAGCTGTACACAGAATATGATGTAAAAAGAGGTCTCCGTGATGCCAATGGTAAAGGTGTCCTGACAGGTCTGACGGAGATTTCCGACGTTCTCTCTTATAATAGTGTGGACGGTAAGAAAATGCCGGCCGATGGTGAACTTTATTTCCAGGGTTATAATGTCAAAGACCTGATTGCAGGATTTGAGGATCGGAGATATGGATTTGAGGAAACGACCTATCTTCTGCTGTTCGGAAGCCTGCCAACGTCGAAGCAGCTGAGAAGTTTCGTCCGTATTATTAAGAGTCTGCAGGAATTATCCGGACAGTTCCTTCGTGATGTAGTTATGAAGGCCACCAATAAGAATCAGATGAATGCATTGCAGAGATGTATTCTGACCCTGTACTGCTATGACGCAAACCCGGATGAGGTGACGGTGCCCAATGTACTGCGCCAGTCCCTGCAGCTGATTGCGAAGATGCCGCAGATTGCCGTTCATTCCTATTGTGCATACCGGCATTTCCATGCGGATGATACGCTGGTTATCCGTCTGCCGAATAAAGAAATGTCCATTGCAGAAAATATTCTTCAGATGCTCCGTCCGGACGGAGAGTTCACGGAACTGGAAGCAAAGGTACTGGATGTGGCGCTGGTGCTGCATGCAGAGCACGGCGGTGGTAACAACTCCACCTTCACCAACCATGTCGTTACTTCTTCCGGAACCGACACTTATTCCGCGACGGCCGCGTCCATCGCATCCCTGAAAGGTCCACGCCATGGTGGCGCGAACCTGAAAGTACAGCAGATGTTTGCCGATATCAAGCAGCATTGCCCGGATTATGAGGATGAGAAAAAACTGACCAATTATCTGGAAGCTATGCTGGACAAAAAAGTATTTGATAAATCAGGTCTCATCTATGGTATGGGACATGCGGTCTACACCCTGTCCGATCCTCGTGAAGTCATTCTGAAAGAGTATGCGAAACGTCTCTCCGAAGAGAAAGGCATGCAGCGGGAGTATGAGCTCTACGAGAGAGTGGAACGCCTGGCGGGCGAAGCCATTGCAAAGAAGCGCCATTTGTTTAAACCCATCTGCGCCAATGTGGATTTCTACAGTGGATTTGTATATTCCATGCTGGGAATCCCGGAGGAACTCTATACCCCGATTTTCGCCATCTCCCGTATTTCCGGATGGAGTGCGCACCGGCTGGAGGAAGTTGTCAATAACGGTAAGATTATCCGTCCGGCATATAAGTATGTAGGACATCACCGTGATTATATCGAACTGGATGACCGCAGGGAATAGTCGTTGCGTTCACAGTGCGGATGTGCTACAATTATAAAAAAGACATCGACAGGACCGGTTTTGTGCCTATATAGGACAAGACCGGTCTTATGGTGGTTTTCAGGGAGAAGTAAACTTGGATAAAATAGCAGTTTTAATTCCGTGCTACAACGAAGAAAAAACCGTGGAAAAGGTAGTACGTGATTTCCGTCAGGTGCTGCCGGAAGCAGTGATCTATGTATATGATAATAATTCCTCTGACCGGACCGTGGAGCTGGCTGAGAAGGCAGGCGCGGTGGTTCGTCATGAGTATCTGCAGGGAAAGGGAAATGTCATCCGCAGAATGTTCCGTGAGATTGATGCGGAAGTGTATATTATGACGGATGGAGACGATACCTATCCGGCAGAGTTTGCCAGAGAGATGGTGGACAAGGTGCTGTATCACCAGTCTGATATGGTGGTAGGCGACCGCCTTTCCTCTACCTATTTTACGGAAAATAAGCGTCCGTTCCACAATTTTGGCAATTCACTGGTGCGTGGCACCATTAATAAACTGTTCCACACGGAGATTAAGGATATTATGACCGGATACCGTGCGTTCAGTTATCAGTTTGTAAAGACGTTCCCGGTACTGTCCAAGGGATTTGAGATTGAGACAGAGATGACCATCCATGCGGCAGATAAAAATATGCAGGTGGACAATGTAGTTATTGAATACCGTGATCGTCCGGAAGGCAGTGAGTCGAAGCTGAATACCTACTCGGATGGAGCAAAGGTACTGATGAGCATCGCAAAGCTTTACCGGAACTATAAACCCATGCATTTCTTTGGCATTCTGGCATTGGTTCTGACGCTGATCAGCGCCGGATTTTTTGTGCCGGTACTGGCCGAGTATGTGGCAACTGGACTGGTGCCCAAGTTCCCGACTTTGATTGTATGTGGCTTTACACTGATGGCAGCCCTTCAGTCCGTATTTGCAGGACTGATTCTGGCAGCAGGTGCACAGAGAAGCAGACAGGAATTTGAAATGCATCTGATACAGGTAGACATGCGTTATAAGGAGCTTATGAAAGATGAAAGATAGATTCCGGAATACACTGGGAAATCTTCGTATCTGGATATTTGCATTTACAGGCGGCATATTATTTGCCGCCTTTGATCGTTGCGGCTATATGCTGAAGAGGTATGGATCCATCTGGGTCGTGTCGGAAAATTCGCTGCACCGGACCATTTTCCATCGGATTCTTTTACGGCTTCCGGTCAGCATTCTGGCAGTGCTGTTCTTACTGGTATTACTGGATGTGGTTCGGGAACGACAGCAATGGAAAAGAGGCATCCGTAATATTCGCTGGGAAATTTTCTGCCGTTGGAAATACTGGCCGATATTGTTGTGGTGCCTGTATTTGGTAAGTTTCCTTCCGGCATTCTTAGGAGGATTTCCGGGAATTTTTGCGGCGGATGCGCCCAATCAGGTGGGATGGACTTTTTCCGGCTGGCTGACAGCCCATCATCCGCTGTTGCATACGGGGATTCTGTGCGCGATTTTTTCGGCTGTGCGGAGTCTTGGCGGCAGTGATAATCTGGCAGCAGCCATTTACTCACTGATCCAGATGGCTGCGATGGCCGGGATTTTTACCGGGATCTCCGGTTTCCTGAAAAAAGAACATGCGCCAGCCTGGCTGCAGGCCGGGACGATTCTCTATCTCTGTCTGTTCCCATTCCATGGGATGATGGCGATTTATACCACGAAGGATACGATTTTTGCAGGAATTTTTGCACTGTGTGCCATTCGTATTTACCGTATGTGCACCCGGCCGGAAATCTGGCTGAACGGAGCAGCAAAGATTGCGGAAGCTGTGTTCTGGTTTGTGCTCTGTTTCCTGTTCCGGAATAATGGAATGCATACACTATTGTTGTGTGCGCCGTTTCTGCTGTTTTTCCTGAAAGGATGCAGAAAACAGGTGGCAGTGATCTTTGTCTGCGTATTTGCCGTATACAGTTTTTATAACGGGCCGCTGCTCAACATGCTTCATGCGGAACCTGGTAACAGCAGGGAAGCTTACAGCGTTGTCATGCAGACGCTGGGACGCACCTATGTAAGCGGCGGGGAGATTACGGAGAAAGAGTGGCAGGTGATCCGTCCGGTCATGGATGAGGAGACGCTGGCCCAGTATACACCGAACTTGTCCGATCCTATTAAAAACCAGTTCCATACGGATGCTTTTAACGAAGAAAAAGGAACCTTTTTAAAGACATGGCTGCAGATTGGCTGGAGAAATAAGAAGACATATATCGATGCATTTCTAAATACCACGGCGGCATTCTGGTATCCGGATACGGAGGAAGAATATCTGGATTTTGTCTGCTTCAATATTCAAAAAGACGATCCGAATTACCCCCATGTGGAGATGCAGCCGGTAAGTTCGTTCTTCTACTGGTATTACAAAGCCATCGGCAGTGATACGGCATTCCGGAATATTCCGGTGATCCGGGAACTTCTCTCCATGGGACTGTATTTCTGGCTGCTGGTATTTGCGGCACTCTATGTGATTTACCGGAAGGAATCTATACGGCTCTTATGGATGCTGCCATTCTGGACTTATATGGGAACCAGTATGCTGGGACCGGCGGCGCTGCTCCGGTACAGCTACCCGCTGATGCTGGGAGCACCGGTAATTATTTATATGATGTTAAAGAAAAAGAAGACCAGGGCATAGCGCTCTGGTCCTTTTTATCTGATAAAACGTTATCGCCCGCAGTCTTCATAAGGCGGTCTCGGAGGTCTTGGCGGAGGCGGGGGCGCACAGGGAGGTTCTGCGGAAGTACATCCGTATCCATTTTCCGGTCTGCCGCCGCAGGGCGGTTTCGGTTTGTCAGATCCGCAGCCAGGGACATGGTCGCGGTCTCTTCCGCGGGCGCATCCGCATCCTGGTTCACGGTCTCGGTCACGATCACGATTCTGTCCGCAGGAAGGTCTGCATCCGCAGGAATTTCCGCCGCCGCACCAGCACAGAAGAAGTAAAATCCATATCCAACCGTTCATAGTTTCAACTCCTTTCTGCTATAGACTATGCAGAAAGCCATTTATTGACAAATAGATGCATAACTGTTATATTGCAAATAAGAAACAAGGGCGTTTTCATCAGGTGAACTACGCCCTTTTGTCCTATGTAAAAACATACCGGAAAAGGAGCAGGAAAATGAGATATACGAAGAAAGATATTCTGGAGATGGTAGAGGAAGAAGACGTGGAATTTATCCGTCTGCAGTTTACGGATCTTTTTGGAAATATGAAAAATGTGGCAATCACTTCCAGCCATCTGAAAAAGGCGCTGGACAACAAATTCATGTTTGACGGTTCTTCCGCAGAGGGTTTTGTGCGGGTGGAGGAGAGCGATATGTATCTCTATCCGGATTACAGCACCTTTGCCATGTTCCCATGGAGACCACAGCAGGGAAAAGTAGCCCGCCTGATTTGTGACGTTTACCGCCCGGATGGCACCTGCTATGAGGGGGATCCCCGGTATATTCTGAAAAAGGTAGTCAGTGAAGCATCTGCGCTTGGATACACCTTCAATGTAGGACCGGAGTGCGAGTTCTTCCTGTACCATGTGGATGATGACGGGCTTCCCACCACCATTACCCATGAGCAGGCAGGCTATTTTGACATGGGACCATTGGATTTCGGCGAGAATGCCAGAAGAGATATGATACTGACGCTGGAGGATATGGGGTTTGAGGTGGAGTCTTCCCATCACGAAAATGCACCGGCCCAGCATGAAATCGATTTTAAATATGATGAAGCGCTGCTTACGGCAGATAACATTATGACCTTCAAACTGGTGGTAAAAACCATTGCAAAACGTCACGGTCTGCACGCTACCTTTATGCCGAAGCCGAAAGACGGCGTGGACGGATCCGGAATGCATATCAACATGTCTTTGTCCAAGGATGGAAGAAATCTGTTTCAGGATGATAAGGATCCCCATGGATTAAGCCAGGAGGCTTACTATTTCCTGGGAGGAATTTTAAAACATATCAAAGGAATGACCCTGATTTTAAATCCGCTGGTCAATTCCTATAAGCGCCTCATGCCAGGCTACGAAGCCCCCACCCACATTGCATGGTCCGGCAAAAACCGGACGCCTCTGGTCCGTATTCCGGCAACCCGCGGGGAGGAGACCAGAATCGAACTCCGTTCCCCGGATCCATCCTGCAATCCGTATCTGGCACTGGCAGTCTGTCTGTCCGCAGGACTTGACGGCATTCAGAATAAAATCGAACCGCCCAAAGCCATGGAGCGGAATATCCATCAGATGACGCCGGAAGAGCTGGCAGCAGAGGGCATCGAAAGCCTGCCCACCAATCTTCTGGAAGCAGTGGAGGAATTTGAAAAAGACCCGCTCATGGAGCAGGTACTGGGAAAAGAAGTATGCCATAAATACAGCAAGGCAAAACGCGACGAATGGAAATCCTATAATGCAGCCGTATCCCAGTGGGAGATTGACAGTTATCTTTTAAAAGTCTGACACGTACTGTTCCGTATAGAAGAAACGAGAAAGAGGAAGTGGCAGAGTGAACGGAATCATAGTTGTCTTTCCGAAAGCTGAGGACGGGAAAAGTGTCCGGAATCTGCTGGTCAGGCACGGGTATGAGGTGACGGCCGTCTGTACCCAGGGATCCCAGGTGCTGAACTATGTGGATACGCTGAATGACGGAATTGTTATCAGTGGATATAAGTTTTCGGATATGTATTATTTTGAATTGAAAAATTCGCTTCCGCCGGGATTTGATATGCTGCTCATGGCGTCGCCCCGGGTGTGCGGGGAATGTACCAACGGGGAGATTGTCTGTGTGACCATGCCCCTGAAGGTACAGGATCTGATGAATACACTGGAAATGATGTGTATGAATCAGATGCGCCGCAGAAAGAAAATGCGGTCCAAACCAAGGCAGCGGAGCGAGGCGGAGAAGAAGATTTTGTGGGAAGCAAAATCCGTGCTCATGGACCGGAACCACATGACCGAGGAAGAAGCGCACCGCTATATCCAAAAATGCAGTATGGACAGCGGCACGTCCATGACAGAGACGGCACAGATGGTACTGAGTATGATTAAAATCTAGCCTTGTACCAGATCGGTATTTTTGCTATAGTTAAACCAGATATGCGTTGACAGGAAGGGGATTTCTATGAAATTTACAAAGATGCACGGAATTGGCAATGATTATGTGTATGTGGACTGCACAAAGAAAGATCTTGCCCATACATCTGAGATTGCAAAATATGTCAGTGACCGTCATTTCGGAATCGGATCAGACGGTATGATTTTGATTAAATCATCGGAAAAAGCAGATTTCCAGATGGATATGTATAATGCGGACGGTTCCCGCGGAGAAATGTGCGGAAACGGTATCCGCTGCGTGGCAAAATATGTCTACGACCACCATCTGACGGATAAAACAGAGATCTCCATCGATACGCTGGCAGGTATCAAATATCTGCAGCTGACCGTCGAGAACGGCAAAGTAGTGAAAGTCCGGGTCAATATGGGACAGCCGATTCTGACACCGGCGGATATCCCGGTGGTGTCAGAGAAAGAACCGGTAGTGGCGGAACCCATTGAAGCCTGCGGAAAAGAATGGAAGATGACCTGTGTTTCCATGGGAAATCCCCATGCAGTGATCTTTATTGATACGCCGGTAAAGGAATTTCCGCTGGAGGAAGTAGGGCCGCATTTTGAACACCATGAGCGGTTCCCCAGGAGAACCAATACGGAGTTTGTGAGAGTTCTGGACCGCCGGACACTGGAGATGCGCGTGTGGGAGCGCGGTTCCGGCGAGACCCTGGCCTGCGGAACCGGTACCTGTGCGACAGTCGTGGCAGGTGTACTGAACGGACTCTGCGACCGGAAGGCTCTGGTTCATCTGCTGGGAGGAGATCTGGAGATTGAGTGGAACGAGGCAGATAACTGTGTCTACATGACTGGTTCTGCAACCGAAGTATTTGAGGGTGAGATTACACTTCCGGAGGAAATGGCAGAGTGAAGAGCTGGAAGAGTTGCAGGAAAGCAGGATATCTGATTCTGTTTGCTGCGGTGATTTCTATGAGCGCCTATATTTTTTACGGTGCTTTGGATACACTGAAATATGCGGATGCACTTGAAAATGTGATAAATGGAAGGACGGTTCCCGTGATTATGGCAGGAACCGTCCTTTTGCTGGCTATATTCGCCATTGCGGTGCTGACGAAAGTGCTTCCGGCACTGGAAAAGAAATTTGTAAAGACAACGGTGGTACTGGGAAGCTTTATGTTCCTGGCACAGACTCTGACGGTGCTGGTGCTGCGTACATCGCTCCGGCAGGATCATCTGAAGATTTTTGATACAGCGGTGGCGTTACTGGATCATCCGGTCATTGCGGATACCCATTTTAAGGAGTATTTCATGAAATACCCCAACAATATCCCTATGTGCATTTTTACGTATGGATGGATAAAGTTGTTTTCGTTTCTGGGGCTGCCCCGCGGCAGTTGGATGGATCTGGTGAAGATTGTCAATGTAGTATTCATGAACCTTGGCATGTGGGCGGCATTTGATCTGATCAGAAGACACCGATCCCGGAAGACAGCTCTGTGTTTCCAGCTGTTTCTGCTGGTGAATCCGCTGTGGTATCTGCTGGGAGAAATGTATTATACTTCGACCATTTCTCTGGCATTTTCCATGGGAGGCATCTGGCTTTTTGACCGGGCATGGGAAGAACCCAGGCTTGCGGGAAAGAAACTGTTTCTGTACTGCTGTGCAGGGATGGTTCTGGCAGCCGGATATAAGATCCGTGCAACAGTGATTCTTACGATTCTGTCGCTTATGGTATACGCTGTTCTGACACTGGGAGAAGAGGGAGTTGCTTCATGGAAGCAGTGGCTCATTACAATGGGGATTTCAGCAGTGGCGGTTATTGCAGGAATGGCGCTGGTGTTTGCCGTTTATGGAAAGGCAGAGCAGCGCTACGCAGGATTTGATCCGACAGAAACCGGTTATCCCACGGTACACTGGATCATGATGAGCGCCCAGGGAGAAGGGCAGTATAACAGTGCGGACGATGCTTTCACCGGTTCTTTTGATACCAGGGAAGAGCGGACGGCAGCAGACCTTGCGGAGCTTCGGCATAGAGTGGGAGAGATGGGACCGGGAGGACTTCTGACCCTGTTCCGAAATAAACTCCGGGTGGCATTTGCGGACGGGACAGATGACTACTATGCCCTGTTCCGCACTATGCAGTCGCCATCCCGACTGCAAAAGTATATCAATGGCGGCAGATCAGACCTGCTGGCATTTTATCTGCACAGCTATCATGGACTGCTGATGGGCATGGTGCTGCTGGCGCTTATATACCGGGCCTGGAAAGGAAAGCAGGAATTCTGGGATGTGCTGATCATCAACCTGTGTGGAGCTTACTTTTTCTATCTCATCTGGGAGGTGGATCAGGCCTACAGCATTCCGTTTCTTCTCATTCTGACTGCTCTGGGTGCGGAAGGAATTTCCTTAAGTGTGGAGGATGCCAGCCGCCCCGAGCGGGAATTGCCGGAGTTTTTCAAATGGGTTCCCGCGGTGTCCGGCGGTATTGTTCTGGCAGAACTGCTGGCAGTTGCCCTGGTCATGAAGATTGTGGAACTTCCCGTGCGCGATTATGCGGTACTGCAGGATCAGGAGACCAGCGATCAGCTGACGCTGCAGACGGATTTTTCCCAGACCTTCCGAACCGGAAAGGTCTTTGACCATCTGGATCTCTGGGTAGCCAACTGGGATGGCGCAGCCAATGATTCTGTCTATGACGTAACGATTCTCGATGAATCCGGTGCAGTCGTGGCAGCAGGCCAGGTGATCGGAGCGGAAGCTCCCTGTATGTCCGCCTATACCATCGCATTTGACCGGGTACAGCCGGATCATGTGCAGACTTACGCCATTCAGGTGGCAATCAAAAATCCGGACTGTGCCATTAAGACGGACTTCCTCTACTACCAGAGTTCCTGGGATATGTACGCGGATGGTGCACTTTATACTTCACAGGAAGAACAGAATGTAGATCTGGCCTTTGCGGTGTACTCTGAAAATCTTTCTGCAAAAGACTAAAAAACTATAAATTTTTCCTTGCAATAAAAAAATACTTGTGCTAGGATTGAGAAAATGTGAAA
>CAVFMZ010000023.1:0-32187 GCA_963623675.1 Firmicutes bacterium CAG:176
AGAACAGGAAAATACGAAAGAGATCATGATCAAGAAATTGATTATGGTCTCTTTTTTTGTGTAATTTTCAGATCTTCATCTGTCTGGCACTTTGTGACGGAAAATACTGGAAAAATTCATTGAAATAATACTATGATATATCGTATAATATTAACGATATATTAAATTAGAGGAGCAGAAGAACATGTCAGGAAATGAGATTCTGTTTTACGGAGGAATTACCGTCTTTATTTGCAGTGGAATTCTGGCTGTACTTTCTTTTGGAATATTGAAGTTAAAATCAGTCAGGCTGCATGCAAAGTTTGATGAAGAGTATGGAAAAGAGAAAAAGGAGAAGCCATGTCGGAAATAATTGCCGGTACATATGAGCTGCGGGAAAAACTGGGTTCCGGAGGCGGTGGAAATGTATTTCTGGCATATCACCTGCGTCTTGGAAAAGAAGTTGTCCTGAAAGCAGATAAAAGAAAACTGACCACCAGTGAAGCACTGCTTCGAAGAGAAGTGGATGTCTTAAAGAACCTGAGTCATCCGTACATTCCACATGTATATGATTTCTTTGTGGATGGTGAGACGGTCTATACCGTGATGGACTATATTCAGGGAGAGAGCCTTGATAAACCCTTAAAGAGAGGGGAGCATTATTCGCAGGCGCAGGTAATACAGTGGGCAATGGAACTGCTGGAGGCGCTCTGCTATCTTCACAGCCCGGTTCATGGAAATCCGCCCAGAGGATTTGTTCACAGTGATATCAAACCGGCAAATCTTATGAGAACGCCGGATAACCATATTTGTCTGATTGACTTTAACATTGCACTGGCACTGGGTGAGAAAAATGTGATTGGACGAAGTGCCGGATATGCATCTCCGGAACATTACGGGCTGGATTTTTCGGAAAATGGAGAAGACGACATTACAGAGACCATGGAGGGAGCATCACCGGAGAATGACAGAACGGTCACGATGACTATGAGGTCTTCCATTGTTTCAAAGAGAATCATCGTCCCGGATGTGCGTTCTGATATCTACAGTACAGGAGCGACGCTTTATCATCTGCTCAGTGGAATACGTCCTGCCAGAGATGCGAGAGAAGTTGTTCCGCTTTCTGAGGAAGAGTTCAGTCCACAGATTGTGCATATTATTACGAAATCCATGGAACCAAATCCGGATCGCAGATATCAGACCGCAGAAGAAATGCTCTATGATTTCAGGCATCTGCGGGAAAATGATCCGAGAATGAAAACATATAAAAGGCAGCGGCTGACAGCCGGTGTCTTATTTCCCGTATTACTGGCAGCAGGTGCAGCCATGGCTTTTACCGGCCTGAAGCGAATACAGACAGAGGAGCTGTGGCTCAGACTGGCGGCAAATGCAGAAAGTTCCCTTCAGGATGGAAATACAGGAGATGCGATCAAAGCCGTACTTCAGGCATTTCCGGAGAAAAGGAATTTCCTGACACCGGAGGCTCCTGCAGAAGCACAGAAGGTGCTCACGGAGGCACTGGGAGTCTATGATCTGGCAGACGGATATAAAAATGATGGAGTCGTCCGACTTTCATCAGCACCGCTCAGTATGGAGATCTCGCCGGATGGAACGACCGGAGCTGTGATCTGTGAAGGTACATTATCCATCATAGATCTGGAATCCGGTGAGATTCTGGATGAGTTACCGACGGACAGTTCTGCGCTGGCACAGGTGAAATATGTGGATGAGCAAAAGATCATTTATGCAGGGCAGGATGGAATTGCAGCGTATGATCTGACCGCCCATAAAGTGATCTGGACAGGAAAGGCTGCAACAGCAATCGCTGTATCGGCAGATGGAACAAAAGCGGCAGCTGTTTATAAAGACGAAAGTAAGGCAATTATTTATCAGATTTCCGATGGAACAGAGATTGAAACCATTGATTTTAACGGGGAGAAGCAGTCCCTCATTGTGAATGACCAGTTTGCCAATCCGGAGGACAGTCTGCTGGCATTGAATCAGGATGGATCGCAGCTCGCAGTCAGTTTCGAGGATGGGGCGTTAAAGCTGTTCCCTGTGATGAATCAGGAAAATGCAGTAACGCTGATGGAATCCGGTTCCGGATACGGACATTATGAAGGCGGATTTTCCGGAAAATATTTTGCATTTTCTGCTTCCAACGCGGAGAAATCTTCGTTTGCGATTGTGGATACGGCACAGATGGAGCAGACCGGAGGGTTTGAATCAGAGAGCTTCTTTGGAGTGCAGACAGATGAAGAGGGCATCTATGTACAGAACGGAAACCTGTTGGTACAGATCGATCCGGTGACCGGAGAGCAGCGGCCGCTTGTGGATACCGCAGAAAATATTCAGCATTTTGCCAAAGATGCTGACCATACATTGATTACACAGGAAAATGGCTTTGGATTTTATGACAGCTATGGAAATCTGCTGGATCAGTATGAACAGGAAAAATCCTGTGATTTTGTACGGATTGCAGGAACCAGAGCATTGCTTGCCAATCGGGATGATCCGTCAGTCCGGATCATGAAATATGAAGATTATGCTGAGACAGAAGCATTTTCCTATGATCCGACTTATGCGCATGATGAGGCAAGAATCAGTGAGGACAGAAAGACAGCAATGCTGTTTTCCTATGACCGGTTCCGCATCGTAAGTACCGATGGGACAGTGATCAATGATACAGAACTTCCGGATGCGGAGGAAGTCTATGACCAGCAATATGTCCGGGATGGAGAGAACAGCAGACTGGAAGTAACCTACAATGACGGAACCATTCGGTCCTATGGAGCAGATAATGGAGAATTCCTGGATGAACAGAAGACAGAAGCACCGGATCTGAATCAGCCGGAACTCTTTGAGACAGACCGTCTGGAGATTGAATCTCCGCTTCATGGAACGGTAATCGCCCGTGACAAAAAGAGCGGAAAGACGGTTGGTACGTTAAAAGAAGATGCCTACCTTACCTATGTGACACAGACAGACGCAGGGATCATCGCACAGTATGTGACAGCGGATGGGGAGTGTTTTGGAGAACTGCTGGATGAGACCTGTGGAGTACTGGCAGAACTTCCGTATCTTACGGATGTCGTGGACGATGAACTGGTATTTGACTATCCGACCGGGGATCTGAGAACGTCGAAGATCTATGAAGTGGAAGAACTGGTGGAGATGGGAGCAGAAGAGTATGGAAGAGAAATATTATCAACTGAATGAAGGCACGATTTTAAATGATCGTTATGTAATAGAGCGTGTCCTGGGAAATGGTGGTTTTGGAATTACCTACCTGGGACATGATGAAAAACTGGATATGCAGGTGGCTGTGAAAGAGTATTTTCCCAATGGATTATCTACGAGAAATACGCAGGTGACACCGCAGATTATACCCAATCAGGCAGATGAAACGTTGTATGAGCAGGGAAAAAGCAGATTTCTCAAGGAGGCACGGATACTGGCAAAATTGTCAGATGAGGAAGGAATTGTTGGTGTACATGATTTTTTTGAGGAAAATAATACCTGTTATATTGTCATGGAGTATATTCAGGGAATTTCTCTGTCGGAGTATCTGAGACAGAATGGCCCTATATCTGTGGAGAAAATGCTGGAATTGTTGACACCTGTGATGCATTCACTGACGAACGTGCATAAAGCGGGCCTTGTACACAGAGATATCAGTCCGGGAAATATTATGATTACAGAAAAAGGCCAGGTCAAACTGCTTGATTTTGGTGCAGCCAGAGATATCTCAAAAGAAACAGATGAGACAGCCACTGTTATTACAAAAAAAGGATTTGCACCGTTTGAACAATATTCCCGAAAAGGGGAACTGGGTCCGTGGACGGATGTGTATGGACTGGCCGCGACGATGTATTACTGTGTTACGGGACATATTCCCAATGCGGCAATTGAACGTGTGATTTCGGATGATTTAGAGAGCCCCTCCGCGCTTGGCTTTAAAATGAAGGCATATCAGGAGAAGGCTTTACTGCGTGGTCTTGCTCTGTTTAAGAATGACCGTTTTCAAAGTGTGGAGGAACTGTATCATGCTTTTACTACGGAAACATCTGACGAAGTGGAGATTCCGGATGCAACGGTAATGCAGACTGATGCAGGTGCAAAAAAACTGGAACGAAGCGTGAATGTACGGTCGACAGACCGGCAGCAGGATGAAGTGATTTTGCATAAAGAGGAGGCAATTGAGCCGAAGCGTGTCATGCCTGACAAAGAACAAAAGGGCAGGAAAGCAAAGCGAAAGAAGAAAAAGAAATTACTTCCTGTTATTCTGGGAGTCCTTGCAGGAGTTCTGGCTGTTGGAACAGCAGTTTATATTGCATACAGTATGACCAGCACGATTAATATTGGCGGGAAGAGTTTTAAGAGAAAGGATTCAGTAATTTCGATATCTCTTGGTAAGGTAACACAATCTCAACTCAAGCAGATCCATAAATTTACAGAACTTCGGTATCTTGCCTTGTGGAATTGTTATCTGACGAATGAAGATCTGGCTATTATAGCTGATGAGCTTGGAATGATCCGCAATGATTATGAACTCAAGATTGATTTTACAGAAAACCAGGAAATCACAGATATTACACCACTGGCGAAGCTTGAAAATCTGGCAACACTCTGCATTGACGGCACTGCTGTAACAGATGTTTCCTGCCTGGCAGATGCGGAAAATTTGAGCACATTGAGTGTCAATAACCTGAAACAGCCATTGCAGCAGGATTCGTTGGCAGCTTTAACGCAGTTGAAATATTTGTCTGTCACGAAGAATAAATTAAATAACCTTGCATTTGTTCAGAATATGTCCGAACTGACTGAGTTGGATGCTTCTGATAATGAGATTACAGATATCAGCGCTTTGATCGGTTGTAAAAAAATAAGTAAACTGACTTTGAACAATAACCAGATAACAGATATTTCTTCATTGGCAGATTCAGATGGAAGTCTGGAGTCTCTGTATTTAAGTAATAACCCGATTGAGGATTTGGAACCACTGCGCGGAAAATTGGAAAGTCTTAGAATATTTGAGTGCAATGAGGCAAATCTAAGGGATATTTCTGTACTGGAAGACAGCTATGAGATGCATACTTTTTTTGCAGATAATAACAAGATAGAGAATCTGGATGCATTAAGTGAGAAGAACAACTTAAGCAATCTGAGTGCATGTAATAATACCATTACCGATATATCTGTACTTGCTTCCTGCCATAAATTAAGCAGTATTTCACTTTCTCATAATCAGATTACAGACATCTCTGCACTTGCGGAATTGAAGAATGTGAAACATCTGTACTTAAGTTACAATCAGATCGAAGATATCTCACCTTTGGCAGAACTCGCAGGGGAAGAATCAACTCTTGAAAGCTTGACAATTAATCATAATCAGATTCGTGATATCTCTGTACTGGCAAATTTTGATCCTGTGGTATATAGCTCTGACTTGAGCTATAACCAGATTACGGATATCAGTCCTTTGGCAGGAAAGACAGCAACTATACCTTTAGGATCTTATTTTAAGTCTGCGAATGACGCTGCAGCATTTATTCTTCTTGGAAATCCGTTTACAGATCTGAAGCAGTTATTGGATGTAGGTTGTGGTGAAAATGCGATTATGGGACTGACTTACTATGACGGAATGGACTGGAATGTGTTGGATCAGATTTCGAACCTGAAAGAGGTATATATTGTAGATTGTCCTAAAGATCAGGAATATTATGTGGAAGAACAACTGGGATCAAGAATCAGGACTTCCTTCATAAGCAGCGAGGAATTAAATAAAATAGTAGAACAGGAGAACCAGGAAACAGAGGAAACACCAGATGAAGAATGAGCAGAATACGGAACTGTATAGGCCGGAACTGCAGAAGCAGGCACATATTTGTGTGATAGACAATCTGCGTCATATTACTACATATCCGATCAGAAATGATATAACAATAGGACGTGCGATGGAAGCAAGTGATGTGGAATGCCAGATATCCGGGCGGTTTCTTTCCAGAAAACATGGCCGTATCTATGAACTGAATAATCAGTACTATTACGAGGATTTGCATAGTTCGAATGGTACGTATATCAATGATGCCTTCTATGGAGGTGACTCTGCGGCTGCCAGGCTTTTGCAAAATGGGGATATCATCCGCATTGGTAATGTTGAAACTATATGCCCGGGCGAAGAACCTGTCATTATCATTTTCAGAAGAGAAGATATTACAGGAGAGACCTGGAAGTCCGTTGATCTGTCACAGATTGAGCAGGAAATTTTCATCGGAAGAAACAGAGATTCTGGTACCACAGACATGTCCGTATATGTATCGAGGAAGCATGCATCGTTCTTTCGGATTGGAAAGCGTATGGCAGTGGAAGATTGTAGTTCACTGAATGGCGTATATCTGAACAATCAGAGAATAAAAGAAACCAGTTTCCTCTATTATGGGGACTGTGTCCGTCTGGCAGATCACTATTTTATCTATCTGGGGGATAAAATGTATGTGAATGTAAGACTCCAGAAAACGGAGACGGTTCCGAAAGAGACGATATCAGTACATACTCCGGTCAGCCACAAGTTTCATGAGAACCAGAGTATTCCGCTTGGACCACAGTTGAGTATCAATATTGCAGATAAAACAGTATTTTCTAAATTCAAGAGCTTTACGCTCCTCAAGGATATCCATATGACTGTCAATAATGGCGAGATGGTACTGATCCTTGGAGGCTCGGGCGCCGGTAAAACGACATTTATGAATGCTGTCATGGGATATGAAAAAGCAAATGGTACGATCACTCATGGAGAGAAAGATCTTTATGAAGATTATGATACCATCAAATACGATATTGGATTTGTGCCCCAGCAGGATCTTCTTCGTCTGTCTGATTCTGTCTACAATACGCTGCGTAATGCGGCGGAGATGAAGATGCCGGCACATACGAAGAGTCAGGTACGGGAAGAACGTGTGGATGAGGTTATGGAGATGCTGGGACTGACAAGGGAGAGAGACTCGCTTGTTCAGAAGCTTTCCGGTGGTCAGAAGAAGCGTCTGAGCATTGCAGTGGAACTGATTTCCAACCCGGGTCTGTTCTTTCTGGACGAGCCGGATTCAGGACTGGATGGGATTATGGCGAGAACATTAATGGAGAATCTGCGGACGATTGCAGATCAGGGAAAAATTGTCATGGTCATTACTCATGGCCCGGATCGTGCAGTGGATTTGTTTGATAAAGTAATTGTTCTTGCAAAGAGTATTGAAGACAATTGTGGTCACCTGGCATTTTTTGGTTCCGTGCCGCAGGCTTTTTCCTTTTTTGAGTGTGATTCGCTGGAAGGGGTTGTCCGCCGTATTAATCGAAAGGATGAAGGAGGAGACGGACTGAGTGATCATTATATTCAGAAATATCAGAAAATGACGGGGATGGAGGAATAGATTAATGGAACAGCGTATGGGACGTGTTGGCCAGATTCGGGTTAATCTTGGCAAATGTTTTCGGACTTTTTTCAACGAAAAGGGATGGAAGAAGATTATTTTCGGGGCAGTGATTTCATTTATCGTTGCCTATGTGGCCGGTGATAAGATGTTCTGGTATCAGGGAAACACCAAGTCCGGTGCATTCGCGATAGTCTGTGCCTGTATCTGGATCGGTATCTTTAATTCGATTCAGTCCATCTGCAGAGAACGTGCGATTATTAAGAGAGAACATCGTACAGGATTACATATATCCTCTTATATCATAGCCCATATGATCTTTGAATTTGTGATCTGTATGATACAGTCCTTGATTACAGTTATCTGGATCTGGCTGTTTCATTGCGGGCGAATACCGAATCAGGGCGTATTTCTTTTTCCAACGATGGAAATTTTTATTTCCTGTTTTCTGGTTACTTACGCTGCGGATATCCTTGGTATGGCTGTATCTGCGTTTGTAAAATCAGAAAATTCCGCCATGACGGTGATGCCGTTCATTTTAATCGTGCAGCTGGTATTTTCCGGACTGTTTTTTACCCTTGATGACAACATAGAATGGCTGTCATACCTGACATTGAGCCGTTGGGGGGTCTCCACCATTGGGACTACAGCCGATATGAACAGTCTGCCATCAGAAAAAACACTGATGGAATATGAAATTCGACATAAAACAGAATCAGATATTGATTTATATGATCTTACGAAACGTCAGGAGTATCTCGATGATTATGATTTTATGACGGAACATTTGACAGCCTGCTGGCTGACTATGCTGGGATTTACAGCATTGTACGGTGGAGCTGCGATTGCAGCACTGGAGTTCGTTGATCGGGATAAGAGGTAGGAGTAATGAAAAATAAAGTTTTTATGGCATTAATGTTTGTGGTGGTTCTGAACACAGCAGCGTGCAGTAGAACTGCAGAGAATACAGAAAGCAGTAATATTGAAAGTAAAGTACCTGTTTTACAGAATGACTCGGAAAATGGTAATGAGACGGAAGTGCTGAATGAAGAAACTTCGGAGGTTAATCAGTCAATTGCAGAGAAAGAATCTGAAGCTGCAAAAGAGGAAGCTGTCCGGCTGGAAAATGAGAAGCTGCAGGAACTGGAAACTTCGTATGGCATGATTGAGACAGAAGATGTCTCTCCGGTGGATCAGGGAATCAGCAATTATGTTTTCTGTGATGCAGATGGAGATGGTGTGAATGAACTGCTGATTGTATCAAGAGATGAAAATGCGGTTATATATGCGGAAATGTATGCACTTTCAGGTGAAGAACTGATTCCGTGTTTTAAAGAAGAACTGACAGAAATGATCTATTGTGATGCATTGACAGTACGGTTGTTTTACAGCGAACAGCTGGCTTCACCGTGTATAATTGCGGAACAGGAAACCGTATGGGCCTATACGGGAGCGAATGAAGTAAAAAGCAAAGTTTATAAGATTTCTACGGACGGGCTTACTTTGTCAAGAGAATGGGCATTAGATGACACCTTGACGCAGGAACAGATACTGTATGACGCTCCGAGATACTGGTCTTCAGATACTTTTGCACAGATTGCAGAAGAGCAACAGAGAATAGGTGTCAGTTATTCCAATATCAGCTGGATTTCTGCAAATGAGCAGTCGGATAGTTCTTCCATGCAGGAGTATCTGCTCTTCCAGAATACAGTAGATGCGAATGGCGAAGATGCAATGGAACGCACCTATGATCTACAGTATTCTTCGAAGGATGAGTTGAGTGAGAAAAATGCAACAGACACTTTTGCATTATCAGATGAGCAGTTGGAGCAGATGGCGGTCAGAAAAGAGATGGAACAAACCATTTCCAGTGAAGCAGTGAGACCGGTGTTGCTTACATTGCAGTCTCTGGTTGCCGGTTATGATGGTGTGACGGTAAATCTGGATGACCAGATCGAAGGACCGAACATCGACCAGTATGATGATTATTATGCTTCTGCAGTGGGATACCAGTCCATGGACCAGATCAGAGATTATGTAAAATCCATGGTTACAGATGAAGTATATGAAAAATATTTCAAGGACGACCTTTATATAGAACGCGATGGAAAGGTGTATTTACGGACCAACTTATATGAGCCGGCGTGGAATATGGACAGTTTCGAAATAGAAGATATCAATGACGAATACTGTATGCTTTCCTTGGATGAATACCTGGCGGATACTTACACAGGGACCACTTTGATTACGCTTCAGAAAGATGGAGATCAGTGGCGTGGAGCCCAGGTAGAAGATGATGCAATTGACAAAGGATATGGGACTTTGCCAGAAGGAAAATCCATGGATTTGTTAAACTGGGTTGTCCGGAACTGATGGTTACTAAAACAATCACCATAAGGTGTTGAGATAGATAGATTAAACGAGGAGGAGTAAAGTAAATGAAACACAGAAAATGGCTGGCGTTGTTCCTGGCAGCTGCGTTAACTGTATCTGCTGCAATGCCAACTCCGATGACGGTAGTTGCATCAGAACAGGAAAATAAACCTGTTGTGACAGAGTCCGTCGAAGAACTGGAGCAGGAGACAGAAGAAGCTGCAAAAGTTGAGGAAAAGGCAGAAGGCGAAGAAGCGATCACACCGGAAGGTAAGACGGAAGGTAAAGATGTGACCACACCGGAAGGTAAGACGGAAGGTGAAGATGTGACTACGCCGGAAGGCAAGACAGAAGGCGAAGAAGTAACTGATTCGGAAGAAACGGTAGAGGAAGTATCTGAAGATGCGACAGAAGAAACGGTTGTTGTAGAAGACAAGATCGACGGTGAGCCGGCAGTACAGTCTCTTCTTCCACTCGAAGAGAAAGATGCTTATGTTATTCTTTATAACTATTCAGAAGAACAGCAGAAAGCGATTTTACTGAGTGATGTGCTGAATGGTTTACGGGATGAAAATGGCGATAAGATTGAAATCCCAGATTCTAAAACAGTAGTATGGAATTACTTTAAGGATGGTAATGGAAATCGCCTGTATGATGAATTTCATGTTGTGGAGAAAGATTCAACAGTGGATGTATCATCACTTTCCGATTCAGATTATACCATGCAGGTAATTGTAGGAAATGGAAATCAGCTTGATGCAGATGCGATTCGTTATATTGTTCGTGTTTATATAAGAAAAGATGTTAATGAATCTATTAAATATAATATTTATCGGCAGTATAGCGGAAGTACATCTAGAAGTCGAGTTGGATACTGGTCGGATGATGTAACCACAGAATACAGTACGGAAGATAATACGAGTATTCGTACAACAAATTATAAAATTACCAACCATACAGATGGTGATCAATATTTTGCGGAAATTGAATCCAATGTTGCAGATCGGCAGGATATGACAGTGGAAGCATATGCACCGGAAGAATTAAAGAAGCTTCTGGCCGGACAGAGTGCAGTATCTGTTTCAGATCAGGTCTTTGATCAGAACGATATGTATACGACAGGTGGATATCCTGTTCAGATGGATACAGCAACCCGAATTTGCCTGGTTTACAAGGATAAAGAATCAGGAAGAATTGTTGGCTGGATCGGACTGGATTTAAAACTGACCCAGGATCTTAGTTACTATACGTTCTCTGGCAGTATTTTTACGTTTGACGGACAGAATATGGTAGAGATTGCTGATAAAGAAGAAAATTTTGGCAATACAAAGGGAAATCGTGGTTTTACGATTAACCGTGATAATGGTACTGTTTCTTCTGAAGACAATGGGGGCAGCTATGCTTCATTTGATTTGAAAGATGGATATACAAGAGATACAGAAAAATATCTAGTTCTGGAAGTAAAAGACCAGAATGGAAATGATGCAAGTGCGCATATTACAAAGATTGTAGATGCTAATTCAGATTCTACAGTGGATATCAAAGATCAGCTGCTGGCAGCAGATAAAAATAAGACCCCGTATGGATATAAGGCTGCTTATAAATGGGGCGGATATTTTGAAGTATATTTTGACAACGGAATAATAGAACTGATTGATTTATATGTGAAAGAATCGACAAAAAAAGATACAAATGCGGAAGATACAAATGCGGACCCGTATTTTAATGTATATGGCGCAAAGCAAGGAGAAAAAAATTTTTCTAAATGGGATGATACGGCTTACGTGGTAGAAAATGCTTGGGATCAATCTCTTGATTCCTATTATAAAAATGGTTATCAGACATTATTCCTCAATGATCCGGATGTAGATCTGAGCCGGCTGAAACCTCTCTTTTCAACTAATGGAGATGCAACCAGAGTTTATGTGGGAACAGAGCAGAAGTCCGGTGAGTCTGTACAGGACTTTTCCAAAGGTTCGGTGCAGTATACTGCCATTGTAGATGGAAAGCAGCAGAAGAATTATCAGGTTGCATTTGTAAAAAAAGTGACCGGTGCAAAGCTTTACGTGAATGGTCCTTCTGAACGCGAGGTAATGCTGGATGAGGATAGTGAATATCAGCATGACATTCTGATTGCCAATATTGGTGATGTGGAACTGACAGGACTGAAAGTAGAACTGAATGCAACACATGCAAAACTGGATGATTACTGGACCGTTGGTGGGAATGGAAATGATAAATTGGGAGCATTCACAACAACAGAAACCACAACTAGTGAAGGAGAACTTCCGAATCTGGCGAAGATCAGAATCCTGCCGGATGGTACCGGTACGATTTCCGGAACACTGACAATCTCCGCGGATGGTCAGGAACCGGTAGTGATCAAACTGAAAGGTTATGCAAGCAACCCTTATATTACTACGGAAGGGCTGGCAGAAGGTGTTAAATACGTTCCGTATTCATTCGTAGTAGCAACTAACAATATGCACAAATGGAATAATGTGGAATTTAAGATTACATCCGGAAAACTTCCGAATGGTATGACGTTATCTTCTGCAAATGGAGAAATCTATGGCGTGCCGACGGAAGCAGGAGAATTCCCGATTCGTATTGAGGCAAGCTACAGCAGTTCCAAATTCAAACCATATTATGCAGATTTTACTCTGATTGTAAAAGAAAATACCAATGAGAATGTATACAATGCATCCGATGAGGGCTATGAACTGAAAGAAGCGCTTGGTGTGGATGTCGGAAATCATGATTATGTATTAAAGAATACAAAAGATCAGCTTTTCGTATCCACAGGTGTGCTTGGAGAATTCCAGGATCTGTGGCTGAATGGTGAGAAACTGGTAGATGGCGTGGATTACACGAAAGTGAGTGGAAGTACCAGAATCACCGTCAGAAGTCAGACATTTAAAAATAAGCTGCAGGAAGGCACCAATACCATTGCGGCTGAGTTCCGTGTGGATGGCGATACCAGTAAAGAATTGAAACGAACGGCACAGAACTTCCGCCTTGAGATTAAAGGTGGAAATGGCGGTGGAAACAAGAAAAGTTCCGGTGGAGGATCTGGTTCAGGAAGCGGAAATGAGAGCACAGCTTCATCAGGTACAACTGCAGCAACAGGAACGGCAGCTGGAGCAGTTGCATTCAATGGTGTGAAATTCGTGGCACGTGTCACGGATGCCAATAATCAGCCGATGGCGAGCACAACTGTAGAACTGCATTCCACACCGCAGACGGTTCTGACGAATGTCAGTGGTTACGCAACATTTAATCCGGTAGAATTCGGAACGCATACGTTTATTGTAAAAGATTCTGCTGGAAATGTACTGGCAACCAAAGAGTTTGAACTGCAGGAAGGAAATTCTGTAGTAATCAATGGAAGTAAACTGGTAGCAAAGAATGGTTCCACTGTTGCACTTTCCCTGAAAGTGGAAAATGGAAAACTGGCATTTGTATCCGCAGTAGCAACCGGTGATCATGAACAGCCGATGGTATGGATGGTGATGTTACTGTCCTGTCTGGTAATTCTGGGTGTTGTAGGATACAGAAAAAGAAACATGTGGTTTAAAAGATAGTAATGAGTAAGCAAAGCTGCTGTCGGTGGATTCCGGCAGCGGCTTTTAAAGTTAGTGCGCCGCCAGACACACTAACCTAGAAAAGCCGCCCACATATGTGAACGGCATTTTTATTACAGCGATTCCAGAAAATTAATTAATGCATCATACTGATGGGGATCGAGTTTGGAAGCATGGTGAAGAAGTTTACTTTGACGTTCGTTAATCAGAACAACAGTCCCGGTTTCTTCGAGAAAAAACTGGGATAGAGTGATACCGAAAGCATCGCAGATTCTGGTGAGGGAAGGAATGGAAGGAATCATATTTTTCCGATACCAGGAGGAGATCGTTGACTGGGTAAGACCGGAACGTTCAGCAAGTTGATATTCAGTCCAGTTACGTTCCAAACGGAGCTGCGTGATTTTGTCTAAAATGTCTATAATTGAGACGCCTCCTTTATAATACTACGTTATTCCGTACATTATACTGAAAAACAATATTGCAAATTAGTACTACAAATCGTATAATAATAACGAAAAAGAGTACGAAATGAATTGGTGAATAATATAAAACATATAGCGGAAGAAAGCGATATATGCAAAGGAGAAACTGTATATGAGAGTAGTTAACCACCGATTTCTGTTTAAGGACGTATATAAAACATTAGGAATAATTTTTTTATTTGTAGGAGTATTAAATCTTCTGATAGGATGTCTGCTTTTCTATAATTCTTATATTTTTTTCAAAGATGCAAACAGAACAGAAGGAACAATTAACTGGATCGGATCACAGGAAGTTGTTGTTGAATATAAACTGGATGGAGAGCCAGTGGAAGGCTATTTAAATTTTCACAGCAGTAGTATGCGACGTGGAGATAATATTGTTGTTTATTATCATGAGGATAATCCAGAGAATCTTCATACAAAGCAGGAAGAAATACTGGCATTGATTTTTGCGGGAGCTGGTTTGATTTTGTCAGGCGTTGGAATTGGGGTACTGATTTCCAATGGAAGACGGAAGAAAAAACAGAAACTCCTTAAAGCGAAGGGAAGAAAAATCTATGCAAAAGTTGTCAGTATCGAGATGGATTATCAGATCAGTAATAATTACCGCCATCCGTATGTTCTTAATTGCGAATATTCAGAAGGAAATGGAATGATATTCCGATACAGAAGCGGACCCGTTTGGGATGATAGTATTGATGAACATATCATAGGAAAGGAAGTTCCGGTATATGTGGACAGGAAAAATCCTGCTGATTATTACGTGGATTATCGGTAAAAGGGGATGCAATGATACAGGTATTAGCACAGAAAACAGGGATATCAAAAGAAATATGGATGGCTGCCGCAGTAGTGTTGAGTATTCTTTTGATTACATTGTTTATGAACTGGAAAAAGAAAAGAAGAAAAGAAAAAGAAGAACAGCAGGAAATTGTCCGGAGAATGCAGGAAGATGCTTTAAACAAGTCTCTGGAAAATCCATTCAGTAAGGACGAAGGAATATTTGAAAAAAATAAACGGCCAATTCAGGTGAAGTATGTAAAGAGTGCTTCTTCTGGGGAGAATATGTCAGCAGGAATGTATCAACTGACAGAAATCAATGATCTTTCCCAGAAAACATATATGTATCGTGTACAAGAAGAGGTTATCATTGGAAAACAATATGGGAAAATGATTGTTGTATCTGGGGTTACAGATAATGAAGAAATCATTGGTCGTATTTTTTATTATCAAAATGAAAATTATATCAAGTCGGAAGGCACACAGAAAATAACCATTAAACGCAAGGGAAAAGAAGCAATTGTAAACAGAAACGGGATTAAGTTAAAAACCGGAGATGTTTTCATGATTGACAAGACTGCGTATCAGATCAGATTTATGAACAGGGGGAGAATATGAGTATTGTTTTGACAGTGTATAGCCGTAATGCATATAAGGAATTTGTATTGCCGGCGATCCATAATGCTGAGACCAGTTTATATATTTCCAGAAAGATGTTTAATCTTCAGAGAGATTTAAAACTGACACTGGAGCAGCTGGATGGAGTATGGAGATTTAAGAACTGTAAAGCTGGAAATTTCAAATATCAGAATGCGGAAGAGCAGACGCTTACTGATGGAATGAATGTTCTGTTTGAAACGAAAACAGGAGATCAGATATTTATTATTGTACAGTATAAGGAAAGTTCGTTTGTTGCTTACGATAAATATGATATTTCGAATGTCAGAGAACTGACGATCGGAAGCGGAGAGGATGTTTCTGTTTACTATTCTTATGGTGATGAGAATGTGCAGTATATCTCCAGAAAGCATGCTGTGATTCGTCGTAATAAAGAAAATACAGTATTGGAAGATGCAAGTAGAAATGGCATTTTTCTTAATGATGAAAAAGTCAAAAACAGCAGCAATCTTAAGTTTGGGGATCATATCCATATGTGGGGAATGGATATGGTTTATCTTGGAACAGTTCTGGCTGTCAGACGGAATTCAGACATTCGGATAAAGGACGCGCATATTGTAAAGTGGGCAGGTAATACGGATGTCAGAGTCAGACGTGCGGGTACAGCGGAAGAAAAAATTTATCATCGTTCTCCAAGAGAACTGATAGAACTGGAAACAGGAACAGTAGAGATTGAAGCACCGCCTGCTCCGAGAGAGGTAGAAGATACACCGCTGATGATGACGATTGGACCAGCATTGTCTATGTCCATTCCCATGGTATTGAGCAGTGTACTGGCAATGGCTGCGTCGCGGTCATCCAGTGGCTATTCCGGTACATTTATGTATACGGGAATTATTACAGCAATAGCATCCGCTTTGATAGGTGCAGTATGGGCAGTCAATAATATCCGATATGCAAAAGGAAAAGCACAGCGGGAAGAAAATCATCGCTTTGAAGCGTATGGGGAATACCTGATTCGTCAGACGGAAGTTATCAGGGAAAAATATGAATACAATCGGAACAGTATGCTTACGATACATATGTCTGCACAGGAACTGTTAAGCGAAGTCGTACATGAGAGTGGAAAATTGTGGGGAAAGAACAGCAGTCATGAAGATTTTCTGCAATGCCGTCTCGGAATTGGTGATGTCCCGTTTCAGGTGCAGATTCAGATTCCACGGGAACGTTTTACGATGATCAATGACTCTCTGGCAGATAAACCGGCACAAATTCAGGAAAGCTATAAAACACTGCATGAAGTTCCGGTCTGCATGGATCTTCTGGAACAGAAGATTATTGGTATAGTGGGAGGAACGGAATTAAAAGGAGCATATGATATCGTTCATACGCTGGTGGCTGAGATTGCTGCACAGAATTGCTATACCGATGTAAAAATGGGATTTGTCTATGAAGAGAAATCCGGTGAAAGAGAAAATCAGTGGGAGTTTGCCAAATGGCTTCCGCATGTCTGGTCACAGGACAAAAAGATAAGATTTGTGGCAGCTGATAAGAATGAGGCCAGTGAGATATTCTATGAACTGGTGAAAACATTCCGAATCCGCAATGAGGAAAAGAAACCGGGTGCTGGACAGAATACAGTCTATAAACCACATTATATTTTGTTTATTGAGAATACATCATTACTGGAAGGGGAACTGATTGCAAAATACATATTTGACCGTGAGCAGGATCTTGGATTTACAGTAATACTGCTGGCGGAAAATTACGAAGGTCTTCCGAATGAATGTGAATATGTGATAGAAAATACGTCGGATTTTTGTGGTTTGTATCAGGTCAGAACCGGTAAGAAAACACCGTTTACATTGGATATGATTACACAGCAGCAATTGGAAATAATGGCAAGGCGGCTGTCGAATCTGAAAGTAAACGAACTGGAAACAGGAGGAGATATTCCATCCAGTATCAGTTTCTTTGATATGTATGGAGTATCAAAACTGTCAGAATTCCATGTGGCTGAAAGATGGAAGAAAAATCGTAATTACGAAAATATGCGTGCCATGGTCGGACAGAAGGCAGGCGGAGTTCCATGTTATCTGGATGTACATGAAAAATATCATGGCCCTCATGGTCTGGTTGCAGGAACCACCGGTTCCGGAAAATCAGAAACATTGCAGACCTATATGCTGTCTCTGGCAATCAATTTCAGTCCGGATGATATTGGTTTCTTTATTATTGACTACAAAGGCGGAGGAATGGCGAACTTGTTTAATGGTCTGCCACACATATTAGGACAGATATCCAATCTTTCCGGTAATCAGGTACGGAGAGCAATGGTATCCATTAAGAGTGAGAACAAAAGAAGACAGCGCGTGTTTAATGAGCATGGAGTAAATAACATTAATGCTTATACGACTCTTTATAAAAACGGAGAGGCAGAAGATCCGATTCCGCATCTTTTCATCATCATTGATGAGTTCGCCGAATTAAAACGTGAAGAAAGCGATTTCATGAAGGAACTGATCAGTGTAGCACAGGTAGGACGAAGCCTTGGTGTTCATTTGATTCTGGCAACACAGAAACCGGGCGGAACAGTAGATGAAAATATCTGGAGTAACTCCAAATTCCGTCTTTGTCTTCGTGTACAGGATCGTCAGGACAGTACTGAGATGCTTCATAAACCGGATGCAGCTTATCTGACACAGGCAGGCCGCTGTTATCTCCAGGTAGGAAATGACGAAGTCTTTGAATTGTTCCAGTCCGGATGGAGCGGAGCTGTATACGATGAAAATGCAGAAGCAAGTCATAGGTCAGTAGCTGTTATGCTGAAAAATACGGGAAAAGCTGCTCTGGAAGGAAATCTTACCAAGAGAAAACGCAAAGAAAATGAAAAACTGAAATGGATTGCACAATTGAGTAGTTATCTTAGCCTGATTGTATTAGAACATACAGCTGAGACGGCGGATGACGAAGAGAGAAAAAAGCTTCTTGCGCAGCAGATGTATCAGTATTTATGGAATGATGGTATTGATTATGCAGAAAATGAATTTAATACCAGAGCAATTGGAAACTTTATTGATTTGTGGGAACAGACACAGACCGATGGAGTAACCGGAGACAGAGAAAAGTATATTTTGCATACATCGGAAGAAAAAGAAATCAAACTTCCGGAACGAAAAGAGAAGACACAGCTGGACGCAGTAGTAGAGTATCTTGCAGAAGTGGCAAAAGAGGAACATTATCGGAAACCGCAGAGACTCTGGCTGCCGGTACTTCCAAAACAGCTGACTCTGGCAGAACTTCCGGGATACGAGAAAGGCTTTACAGAAGATGCCGGATGGCCGAAATATCCGGAAAAATGGGAGTTAAAGACTATGATTGGACTTGTGGATCACCCAATGCATCAGGCGCAATTCCCATTGGAACTTAATTTTACAGAATATGGTCATCATGCAGTGTGTGGTATGTCGATGAGTGGAAAGAGTACTTTTCTGCAGAGCGTGGTATATGGTTTGGTATGCCAGTATTCACCGGACTATCTGAATGTATACATTTTGGATTTTTCAAGCCGTATGCTCAGCGTATTTGAAGACGATCCACATGTTGGAGGAATCCTGTATGAAAGTGATCTTGATGCAGTTGGGAAACTGTTCCATCTTGTAGAGATTATGATCAGTGAGCGAAAGAAACTGTTTAAAGGAGGAAATTACAGTCAGTATGTAATGACGCACGGGGTAACTTGTCCGACAGTATTGCTTGTAATCGATAATATGGCAGGTTTCCGTGAAAAAACAGAATATCAGTATGATGACATCTTGATGCAGATGTCAAGAGAGTGTTCGGCCTACGGTATTTATCTGCTGATTTCGGGAGCAGGATTCACAAATTCAGAGATTCCGTCCAGAATGAGAGACAATATTCATTATACCGTATGTATGGAAATGACAGACAGATTCCAATACAGTGATTGTATTAATGTTATGCAGTTACCGGTAATACCGGAAGCAGGAATTCACGGAAGAGGTCTTGCTGTGGTAGAGGGTGAGGCACTGGAGTTCCAGACAGCACTGGCATTTACAGCTCCTGATGATTATCGGAGAAATGAATTGCTGCAGAAGGAAAGTCTGAAGTTTGCAGAAAACTGGACTGGCAGAACAGCAAGACGGATTCCGAGACTTCCGGAAAAAGCAGTATGGAGTCAGTTTGCAGCACTGGAGCAGGCAGAACAGATGTGGAAAGATGATAAGAGTCTTCCGATTGGATACGAGATGGAGACTGCGGATGTTTATTCCATTGATCTGTCCAGAACCTACTGTTATCTGATTACCGGAAAAGGAAGGACCGGTAAAACAAATCTGCTGAAGATAGCCGCGTTAAGCGCACAGAAGAAGGGCGGCAAACTGGCTGTGATTGAGATTGGCGGTCAGGAACTGAGCAAATTTGCAAAGGACATTGATGCAAGATATATAGACAGTTACGAGTCATACAGAGAGTTTATGTATGAATATATTCCGGAGTTCCAGAGAAGAAACAAGATTCGTAAAGAATGCATTGCACAGGGAATGGAAGAGGAAGAAATTTACGCAAGAATTTCTCAGGAAGAAAATTACTATTTCTTTATTTCAGATCTTGGTGCATTTGCAACAGAACTTCATGCTGCAGAACATATGCAGGATAATCTCTGGGGCGGTCAGGCAAACCTGTTTGAAAAGGGCTTTATGCATGGTTTCTGGTTTGTTGCATGCTTCGATCAGGATCGCAGAAATGAGATGATAGGAAAAGAAGTATACGAAAGTTATGTTCGTTCCTGTAAAGGAATTCATCTCGGTGGAAATGTCGCAGCACAGAGGTTGTTTGAATATAACGGCATGCCTTACTCAGAACAGTCTGCAGTGGAAAAAGCAGGTGTGGGAGCGGTTCCACCTTCTGATAATGAGCCGTGGCATAAGGTACTGATTCCATTTGCCAAAGGATAAGCAGTTATGGTTACGTATCTGTCATATATGAAAGATGACAAAGACAACCAGTGGTTGAAAGAACTGGTAAGAGATCAGGCTGCTGTCTGGACGAATGAAGTCTGGCAATATGTACTTATGGACAGCATTCAGGAAGTGGAAAAGTATGTGCAGGAAGAAATACCTCCAGATATGACGAACTGGGATATTACGGTTCCGGGGTCTTTATCCTGTCTTGAAAAGGAAAGACATCATTTCCCGAAAGCTTTTTTGATCGTAGTAGCAGATGTGACCATGTCGCCGTTGAGTTATCTGAAACCGGCAATATTTCCATCCGCGCTGATTTTGAAGCCAATGGATGATGAGCAGGTAAGAAAAACCATCGAAGATGCATTGAGAGTATTTTCCAGACGTTTTCAGAAAGCATCGGATAAAGATGTATTTTTTGTAACAACACGGGAAGAGACATTGTATATTCCGTATGAGCAGATTACTTATATAGAAGCGAGAGAAAAGAAATTATTTATCCACAGAGGAATGGAAGGGTATGGCTGTTATGAGACACTGGATAAGGTATTACAGCAGCTGCCGGATTATTTTCAGAGATGCCATCGAAGTTACGTAGTAAATATGAATCATGTGAAAGCAGTCTCATTTTCACAGAATAAAATTGTGGTGACTGAAGGGGAAGAGATTCCTTTATCGAGAAGTTATCGAAAGCAGATAAAGGAGCGTCGGACGATATGACGGGAGAAAAGGGATATTGTCTGAGTCCGGTAGAATTACTGATTTTATTTGGAGTTTCTGGAATAACAGAAAGTCTTTGCATGGAATTGCCGGAACAGAAAGATATTGGCCGGGAAAACATGATAAAGGGATTGTTCCATCTGGCACAGAATGGATTGATAGAAATTACAGAAAATCAGGAAATAAAGATCCATAATTCGATTGGAAAGCTGCTGGATACTGTTCGTGAAGCAGAAAAAATATGGGTACAGTCAACCAGAGAATATGGTTCTGTGAAATTGCAGTACCTGTCAGAAGGAATGATTACGGTTCTGGAACAGGTCTATGAAACAGGATTATTTCATTTATATGGAATAAAGCAGGAGGAATGGAAGCTGACTGTAACAGATCGAAAGGATGGAAAAGAACTGAACAGTATGCAGGAAGGAGCACTGCTTGAAAAGTATATGCCGGAAGTTCAGGCAGAAAGAGAAGAATTCACACATGATTTTTTGTGGAATGAATCGGATCAGAGAGTTTTCGAAGTATGGGAACTGATACAGAAAGAAAAAAGAGAGTGTGAGATCCGGATTATTTTTATGGAAGGAATCCTGTTTTCCTGGATGATTGTTCAGCAGGAAGGAACTATGGAAGTGTTCTATAACTCAAGAGAAGAACGGAATGCATTGGAAAGGAAGTTGAGAAAGATCGAATGATAATGGTAGATGTACAGGTCGTTTCTATGGACAGAAATTATAATTTCAGTCTTGATGAACAGGTGGCAGTTAAGTCTGTAATTATGGAAATAGCAGAGTTGGTATGTCAGAAAGAAGGTTGCCATTTATTACAGGATCAACAGGAATTTTTGTTGTGTTCGCCAAACAGCAGTCAGATTTTGAAACCTGAATTGTCATTGGAAGAACAGGGAATTCAGAATGGAGACCATTTGCTTCTTGTATAATATGGTAATTTGCATTTCATCCCGAAAAAATGACGTTTCGTCAGGATATCGGTTATTTTCACGCGGAAAAGAATAGAATGGAATCATCAAGAAGAGGAGAAAAAGATACGTGTTTAGTGTAAGGCTCTTACCAATGGCGCAGGCAATCGAATTAATAAGGCCATTACCGGAACAATTAAATAACTGTTCAGAAAAGTTAAAAGAAATTGAAAGAAGCCTTAAACAGTTTTCTTATATGGATAGTTCCTGTGCGGATCTGAAAAAGTTGGAAGAAAGAGCGGAAGAATTATCATCAAAGATATTGAGGTCAGAAATAACTTTAACAATGATTCAGAAACAATATCAGCGGGATGAGGAAGAAGTTGTACGTTATTGTGAAGAAAACGGAAGAATTTATAAAAGAGGAAAAGTAAATTACTATGATTTTTCCTGGGTAAATCAGTTTTTGAAAACGATTTAGACGGAAAGGAGGAAGCAAAGTGGCAGTGAATGAAATTGAGATGAATACATCGTCATTATCCGGAACAATAGAAAATCTGGAAAGAGAAACTACGCGTTTTGAACAGCAGATAAAAACGATGTATCAGCAGGTGCAGGAACTGGACCAAATGTGGACAGGTACAGCAAAACAGGCTTTCTCGCAACAGTTTCAAGCAGATTATGAGACTTGCAAAGAAATGTGCACGGAATTAAAGGATGCAGTTAAAAGTTTCAAGTATGCAAGAGATGAATACAATCGATGCGAAAGAAGTGTGGATGAGCTAGTTCGACAGTTTAGGGTATAGGTGAAGAAAATGAGTGAAATTGAGATCAAAGTGACACCGGAAGTTCTGGAAGAGAAAGCGCAGGAAGTAACGACAGCTATTAATCAGATGGAACGGTGTTTTGAGCAGGTACAAAATCTTGTTGCAAGAACTAGATACTATTGGGTAGGCCAGGCTGGAGAGATACACAGGGAACTGGTAACAGAGAAGAAAGAAGACATGGAGCAGATTATCAAAAGGTTGAAGGATCATCCGGATAATCTGAGAAAAATCGCAGGAACTTATCGGGGAACAGAGAGTGAACAGGCAGAACAGTCAATGGCAATGTCAAGTAATTTGATTGACTAACAGGAGGAATTCATGAGCAGCAGGACGCAGATCAGATTTAATTACCGCCAGGCACTTGTGCAGGCAAATGAACTGGAATCTCTGGCAAAACGAATGGATTCACTGGCAAAACAGAAAATGGAACAGTCGATGCAGACTCTTTCCGCTTCATGGAAAGGAGCAAGTGCGAGTGCTTTTCTAGTAAAGGAAGATGCACTGAAAAAAGAAATGCAGTCATCAGCATCCGAACTAAGATCCATTGCTTCTGATATCCGAAACATAGCCAGAAAAGTATATCTGGCAGAGACGGAAGCACTGCGGATAGCAAATACCAGACGTTCATAAAAGAGATGTTTATTAACATGCAATAAATAATATTTTTAAGGAGGAACCTAATATGGCATCCAAAATAAGAGTAACACCGTCACAGTTAAAACAGACAGCAGAAGAACTTCGTAATCTGAATACTAAATTTAAAAATGAAGTATCCAGCATGAACGACAGTGAACTTCGTCTGGCAACCATGTATGAAGGTGAAGCACAGAAAGCTTTTCATAATCAGTTTCAGATTGACAGAAACAAGTTTGAAACCTTCTATGTGGGAATTGAAAAATATGTACAGCGTTTGATTGATGCTGCAGATGCATATGCAAAGGCAGAAAATCAGAATATCAGTACAGCACAGACCAGAAAGGCCTAAATAAGAAAACGAAAAGGAGATAATATTATGTCAGCATTAGATGCACAGTTAATTGCAAATCCGCAGGATCTGATTAATACTTCAAATGAATTTAATTCTCAGGGAAAAACTATTTCTTCCCTCACACAGGAAATGTTAACGTTGGTTTCCGGTCTGAGTGGAAAGTGGGAGGGTGATGCGTCAGGTGCATATACCAAGAAATTTGCTGAGTTATCCGGTGATATCACACAGATTAATAATAAGATTAAAGAACATGTGGATGATCTTCAGGAAATGGCACGAGTTTATGAAAATGTGGAGAATGAGAATACTTCAGCAAACAGTGCAATGTCATCAAATTTGATTGATTAAATACAAAGGAGATTTCCGCCCGGTCAGACACTTGTCAGATTCGGGCGGAAAATAGATTACCGAAAGGCTCAGGTGTTATGAAAAATAGAAACAGTATGTGGAAAAAGGCTGGGGCGCTGTTGCTGGCAGCCGTATTATTTCAGACAACAATGTATACAGTGCAGGCAGCAGAGCCGGGAGAAGTTGTAAGTGTCAGAACAGAGGGGGAAAAAGCAGTTGTCTATATTCAGAATCCGGGAACTGTGACGGATGTTCAGTGCCAGATTGGAACAACTGCATGTGAAGTTGAAAATTATGGAATGGTGGAAGAACAGAAGGAACCTATTAAAACATTGCTTCTTCTGGACAATTCCCTGTCCGTTAAAAAGCAATATAGAGATAGTATAAAAGAAATTATGGATACTGTAGCTGCAAACCGCATGGCAGGAGAAAAAATTACTGTAGCCACTTTCTCAGATACGATTCAGTATGTGGTGGAAGACAGTGATGACTATACAGAACTGAAACAGGCGATTGATGGAATTGAATATATTGATCAGGAGACCTACCTTACTGATGTCCTATACGAATTGCTTACATCCTGGAGTAAGGAAGGCGGTACGGAATTCCGAAGAATCGTTCTGGTATCTGATGGAATGGATAATAAATCAAACGGATATACCAAGGAAGAGCTATACAGTCTTCTGGATAAATATTCCTGCCCGATTTATACATTGGGATGCCCGTCAGGAGACAGCGATACGCTGAAGAACATGGCTGCATTATCAAGAATGACAAAGGCTGATTCCTGGACGTTGGATGAAGAAACAGATGCGCTTGCAATTGCATCCAGGATTGCAGAAGGAGATCAGCTTTTAAGAGTAACAGTTACGATCCCAACAACAATTTGCGATGGAACAGAAAAAGGAATTCAGGTAAGTATAACAGCAGAGGATCAGAATCTGACAAGTTCGGGAACTGTGCAGCTTCCTTTTGGAGCAGCACCTGCAGAAGAAGTTCAGGAGGAACCGGAAGAGTCTGAAATGGAAGTGCCAGTAGAAGAAACATCCACGGAAGTGGAACTTCAAACAGAGCAGAAAAAATCATTTCCGATCATACCTGTCGCAGTGGGAGTTCTTGTGGTAGTTGTTGGGGCAGTAGCAGGAATGATTGTTACAAAAAAGAAAAAAGAAAATGATTTTGAACCTTTACCTGATGATACAGATTTAATAAATACGAAAAAACGGGAAGAAACGGATACAGAATATGCAAATCCGAACGATGGCGAGGGAGATACTGCATATGTCTGGAATTATGAAACCAAGGGACAAAAGCTGATTTTATCAGATATGGATAATCCGGCTATCCGTTATGAAGTACCGATTACAAGTTCTGTTGTGGTAGGCAGGAGTTCTGCACAAGGCTGCCAGGTGGTTATTGATTATAACGGAACGGTATCAAAGAAACATTGTGAGATTACACTGGTAAATGGTGAACTTTATGTAAAAGACCTCCAATCGAAAAATGGAACCTGCGTAGATGGAATGGAAGTGGTGGGAGATGCAAAAGTGTCACAGGGAAGTGTATTGTCCGTTGGAAAAGTTCGGATGAAAGTGGAACTGAGAGTATGATAGCTGCAGTTGGTGGTTTTTCAGAAAAAGGGAAGAGAGAAGTAAATCAGGATCGAATCCTCATCCTGACAGATGGAGAAAAAGGACTTTTTCTGGTATCCGATGGAATGGGTGGACATTCGGAAGGAGAGCGTGCCAGCCAGACAATCAGTACCTTGTATGAGGACTGGTGGAATACATATGATAGACATTCTTTTAATAATTCATTCACTCAGGATGTGGAGAATCTTCGGAAGATTCTTGAATCCGCAAATAGTAAAATCTGGGAAGAGACTCTGACAGGTATTTGTGGTGCGACGATTGTTCTGCTGTGGGTGAAAAAGAATCAATACGCATTATTCTGGTCAGGCGACAGCAGATGCTATGCAGTGAATCGACAGCGGATATTTCCCCAAATTACACAGTTGACGATAGATGATGTATGGCAGAATAGTTCAGAGTTGCACGAAAATGCGGGAACACAGTCGGATAATACGAAGTACGGAAAATTGATAAGGGCAGTTGGAGTAAACTCTGACAGTTCATTTTATACAATACGAACAGGTATTATTAAAAGTCGAACGACATTTTTGCTGTGTAGTGATGGAGTATATAAATATATGAATTCGAAAAATTTTTCCAAAGCTATTTTAAAATTTCATAAGAATGGTTTAAAGAAAGAGCTTTTTGAAACGGTTAAAAAAAATGTGTATGCAGGGAGCAGATCGGATAATGTTTCGCTGGTATATGCAGTGATAAATAAGTAACAATGCGTATGCAGGAAGGTAAATGCGATGGGCGAGTTTAAAGTCAGATTAGATGGTGTCAATGGAAGCGCGTCTCAAAATGATGTTATTGCCAGAGAACTGTCTCAGATTAGTAGTGAAGTTTATGATTTAAAACAGAAGCTTCGCTTTCAAATTGCACAGAGAGAGCGGATTAACAGGAGACTGGCTGCACAGGGGGCCAGCATTGCAAGTGAAGGACAGAAGGTGCGGCGTGCCAGTTCTGCACTGAAAAATGTTTCTCAGGAATATCGGCGGACGGAAAGCGGACTGTGCGGAACGGATGAAAAAAATGGAAATAATCTTTTGAATATCATTGCAAATCCATTTTTGCCGGCTTTCTGGGTTACATCACCGGCTCTGCCGTCGCCCGCCCCTAAATTTGATTTGATCAATAATTTTAATGAAAAGATTTTCCAAAATGTGCTGGATAAGCCTGATATCAAAGGAGAAGCGGAATTTGATCATGTAGATGGAAAGACAAAAGTTGTATCAAAGGCAACTTTTAAAGACAGCGAGATTAAGGATTCTGTTTCCGACTATGTGAAAGAACCCAAAAGCCGAAAAGAATATGATTCTCAAAATCATAAGTGGAATACCATTGATAAAGATAATGAGAAGGCAACCAAAGAATTTGACGATGCCATGAAGGACACCAAGATGGATGCCGTTGTCAAAGCCGGGATCAGTGGAAGCGCCTCTGCGGCATGGTTCCATAGTGAAGGGGAGATTACATATGGTATTGGCAAACTGTCAGCCAGCAGTGATGTCGCAAAAGGAGAGGCAACAGCAGAGGGATACGTCGGATTGTTTCAAAAGGATCCTTCAACCGGGAAACTGGTATTTAAACCGGGAATCGGTGGTGAACTGGGTGCATCATTTTCTGCATTTACAGCGGAAGAAAAGGCAGAAATCGGAAATGATATGTTAGGAGGTTATGTTGGAACCACTCAGACCGTAGGAAAAGTAGGAACAAAGGCAGAAGGGAGCGTCGGTCTCTTTGATTCAACAGGAAAATTCAATCCCAGCGCTTACGCAGGAGTGAAGGCAGAGGCAATTGGCGGTGAAGTTACCGCAAAAGCAGGTGGAAAGATACTGGGAACGGATGTCGGAGTGAGCGGAAGCCTTAATTATGGAATTGGCGCTCATGCAAATGCCGGATACAAAGATGGGAAAGTGTATTTGGATGTGGGAGCAACTCTGGGAGTTGGTGCAAGTGCAAAGCTGGAGGTTGATATAAGTGGAACCGTAAATGCCGTCTGCGATGGTGCGCAGGCTGCATGGAATGGCGCTAAATCAGCATGGAATGGTGTGAAAAGCTGGTTTCACTAGAAACGGCAACAATTTTATAGTATAATAATAATATTGTATGAGAACAGGAGAGTGAATTATGCCAAGTCATGTATTGCCAATAGGAAGTGTAGTAAGGTTAAAAAATTCTACGGCGGCTGTAATGGTGGCAGGATATATGCCGATTGCGTCTTCCAGACCGGGATATGTATGGGATTATGCGGGATTTAAATATCCGGTCGGTTATGTGGATGATAATGAAATTTATTGTTTTGATAATGACCAGATTGAAGACTTGTATGCATTAGGATATCAGGATAAAGAGCAGCTGGCTTTTGCCCAGTCGCTGGATGAAGCGGCAGAAGAGATCCGGGCAAATGCTATGGATGAGGATATGGAATACCCGGATGATAATCCGGATGGGGAGGAGTAAGATGGACAGATTTGAAGGAACATTACCCATTGGTTCTGTAGTATTATTAAAAGGTGCAAATAAAAGACTTATGATCCTTGGATATTCCAGATATAAAGCAGGAGATCAGACAAAAATTTATGATTACTGTGGCTGCACGTATCCGGAAGGATTTATCAGCCCGGATCACACCGCTGTATTTGATCATTCCGATATTGACCAGATATTTGCATTGGGATTTCAGAATGACCAGCAGAGTGCGTTTCGTCAGAAACTGACCCAAATTCTGGAAAAACGGAAAGAACAGAAAAAATAAAAAGCAGTGCCAGATTACGTGCGAAAACTAGTGATCTGGCATTTTTTGCGTCTGCGAAGAATCCATGAAAACAGTTGCCAACGCTGTAGAAAGAATCGTATAATAAGTCCATAGGTTTTGCGGGGAGGAAACAACATGGCATATCATATTACAATCGGTGTTTCAGATTTTTGTGAGATTCGTAAAAATGAGTATTACTATGTGGATAAAACAGCGTTAATCGAAGAACTGCTGAAGACATCTGCCGTGAAAGTGACACTGATTACGAGACCAAGACGATTTGGTAAGACGATTGGTATGAGCATGCTGGACAGTTTTTTTGATATACGAAAAGACAGTAAAGAACTGTTTGAGGGACTGAGTATAGCAGAAGATGAATCGCTTTGTCAGGAGTGGATGAATCAGTGGCCTACCATTTTTCTGACGCTTAAGAAAGTGGACGGGCTGAATTTTAACAGTGCATATGAAATGCTGGCATCCGTTATGGCAGATTTGTTTAATGAGCATGATTATTTGCTGAAAAGTACGCAATTATCCGAGTATGACCGTGAAATGTTTGGACGAATTATGAATGCATCGGCATCCATGACCGAGTTAAAGAACAGTCTTGGTCTTCTCACACGTACCATGCAGATTTATTATGGAAAATCAGTCATTTTGCTGCTGGATGAATACGATGTACCGGTAGCCAAAGCAAATCAGAATGGCTATTATGATGAGATGCTGGATATGATGAAGGGGCTAATGCAGGCATTGGAAGATAATACATCCCTTCGATTTGCAGTTATTACCGGATGCCTGAAGATTGCCAAGGAAAGTATTTTCACGGGAATCAATAACTTTATATCGAATACCATTGTAACATCCGGCCTGAATGAATACTTTGGATTTACGCAGACGGATATGGAAATGCTTCTGAAGGATTTTCATATGGAGGCATACGCGGATACGATAAAAGAATGGTATGATGGATATCAGTTTGGGGACTGCGATGTGTATTGTCCATGGGATGTGATGAATTATCTGCGGGATGTTCAGCGTAATCCACAGGCAAAACCGGCAGGCTACTGGAAAAATACAAGCGATAACGCGATTATTCGTTCATTTATTGATTATGCGGGCAGCAGTATTTCAGAGAAACTGGAGATATTGCTGGACGGCGGATATATTCTTCAGAGAATAGAAGAAAATCTTACGTATGATTATTTGCATTCTTCCGAGGAGAATCTGTGGAGTGTACTTTATCTTACCGGGTATCTTACCCGTGTAAGAAATGTGGAACTTCCGGATGGAGTTTTTGCGCTGGCAATTCCTAACAGAGAGATACGGGAGATCTTTGAGACTACTGTAAAGAAATGGTTTGATGACAGCGTACAGCAGGTCAATCGTCAGGCGATGTTTGCAGCAGTGTGGAACGGAGACAGCGAGACACTGGAAAAGGAAATGGGCAGGCTTCTTCGCAGGACGATCAGTTATCATGATTATAAAGAAGATTTTTATCATGCATTTCTTGCAGGAATTTTTGCTGGTGCGGGGTATAGTGTAAAATCGAATCGGGAAAGCGGAGAAGGCCGAAGCGATGTGGTTGTGTGTGATCCTCTGAATGGCCGCGCTGCGATTTTTGAAGCAAAATATTCAGGTACATTGGATGCATTGGAGAATGACTGCAAAAAAGCACTTCATCAGATAGATGAGCGCAGCTATGCAGAGGAATATGCGGATGATTATGATGAGATCTTCTGCTATGGGATTTCATTTTATAAAAAGAGATGTATGATAAGAAAAAAATGTAATGATCAGTAACAAACGTTGAGAAGAAGCTTCCACGTAGAAATATCGGGGGATAAGAATCGATGATTATCGATAGTGTATTTCAGGAATTTGTGAAAGTGGTACAGGAAAACAAAAATTATACCATTGGACTTTTGAATGGGGATGGAATCGTGACGGCCTGCAGTGATGAAGAGCAGGTGGGATCGATCCACAACATTTATGGAAGGGATGCCAATAATCTGTTCTATCCCATCCGTGTCAAAAATATAGAATACGGCTGGCTGTGGATTTACGGAAAAGACGAGAATCTGGAAATGATGGGAAATCTCATCAATGATTCCCTGAATATCCGGATGAACTATGAAGTGACCCAGAATATGATGCGGGAGAATGCCACAGAGGATGACTGCCTTATGAAGCTTCTGCTGGATGAAGGAGAACTGGATACGGACAAAGTTCTGCAGATTGTGGAGCGTATGAAGTTTGACCGGCAGCAGTCCCGGGTGGCCATTTATCTCTATAATGAAAAGGGCTTTGACAGCGGCAAGGCCATGAGGCTTAAGATGCTTCCGGAAGGGAAGGATCTTTTATGTTCGCTTCTCGATAAATATGTGCTTCTGATCTTTTACCCCATTTCGGATGAGCTGGACAACAAACAGATGAAGGCGGAGATCCGGCGGGTACTGGTCACACTGGAAAATATGGAACTGACCGGCAGCGGCTGCTGGGTGGGGTCTGTCCAGAAGAAATTAAAAAATTACAAAGAAAGTTATAACCATTGTCTCTGGTTGAAAGACAACACCAAAAAACGAAAAGGGGGAATCACCTTTTTCTGTGATTATGTGTATGAATTTTTCCAGTCCAGAATCCATTTAAGCGATATCAAAGGGGTCTTTGATTATTACTGGGAGAGCAGCAAAGGGGTGGATATCGACGAGCTGGTCCGTATTGCCAACGCCATGTTTGAAAATAATTTTAATATTTCACAGGCAGCGGACAGCCTGTCCCTTCACAAAAATACGTTGTTGTATAAATTGAAAAAGTATGAGACGGCATTTCATATTGAAATCAGGGGAGATTTTAAAGGCGGGTTTTTATTTGTACTGATTGCTTCTTTGATGAAGGAATATCAGAAGAGACGGCAGATAGGGGAGGAATTATGAGTAAGAAAGTGTCTCTGGCGCGTGTGGATAAAGAACTGCTGCGTGCGACAACAAATATGAACTGGAATTTAACTGCGGTGGATTATGTGGCAGTGGTTGGTGCGGATTATGTGAAGGATCCGTTTACGGAGAGTATTATGCAGCTGTGCCTGCCCAATATTATCCGGGTGAAAATTCTGCGGGGAGAGGATCTGCCTGCATTTCTGGAGAAGGATGAGGGGCGTAAGGAAGCCCGTGTCATGATTATTTTTAAAGATCTGGCCACGGCTGCACAGTGCATTGAAAATGGATGTCCCCTGGAGGAACTGCAGATTCCGTACCCGCCGGTGGAAGTGAGTGGAAAGAAAAAGCTTTCTACCTATTTCAATCAGGAGGAGATTGACAGTATTCGCAGGATTCAGGGACTGGGAACCAGGCTGTATTTTCAGACGGTGCCCTATCAGGCAAAAGATTATAGCAGTTTTGTATAAAATTACTATAAAAAGAAAAGTTTGGCTGTGAAAATACAGCAGAATGTGATAGAATGATGCTATCATAGAAAAATCGGACAGGACTGTCCGCAGAGGGGAAAGACATATGGGTAAGAATTCAACGAGCAAAGACACCGTGAAGCGTCCGTGGTGTGCCATAACGGATATGGATCAGTATCTTTTCGGAGAAGGCACGCACTATGAACTTTACAAAAAGCTTGGCGCACATCCGGCAGAATACGAAGGAGAACAAGGGGTTTACTTTGCTGTGTGGGCACCCCATGCCAAAGGCGTCAGGGTCATTGGAGAATTTAACTGCTGGGGAAGCGACGGCTATCACATGAACCGGCTGGAGCCACTGG
>CAVFMZ010000024.1:0-32129 GCA_963623675.1 Firmicutes bacterium CAG:176
GATCGTCTGCAGTCGGACTGTTCGTGTTCTGGTTATCGGTGGTCTGGCTGGCCGTAGTCGGATCGTCTGCAGTCGGACTGTTCGTGTTCTGGTTATCGGTGGTCTGGCTGGCCGTGGCCGGATCATCTGCAGGCTGATTTTCTTCCAGACTTTCTTCTTCGGAGCTGGCTTGCTGAGTATCCGATTGTCCAGCTGCTGTCTCGATGTCCTGATCTGCAACAGCGGATGCATTCACCTGGATTTCACTCAGCATCATAGCTGCAATCAGAAGCCATGCACCGATTCTTTGAATTATCTTTCTCTTATTCATCTATCGTTCCTCCCAATGCTATCAAATATATTCGACAGGCAATGCAACAAAATTTTCTCGCAAATACGTTTTTTTGCCAATCAGACATAAAATAGTGCCCCTACCAATTTATTATAGTCGTTAACGAAATAAAAGGCAATATAAAACGACCAATCTGAAAGGTTAATTTCAGATTGGTCGTTTCATTTAATATACTGCCTTATAAACATCAAGTACCTGTTCCTCGGTAAGAGGAATGTAGTTATTCTTCAGGAGACGCTGCTGCGTTTTGATTACATCACCGGCAAATACCGGCAGATCACTTTCTTTGACCCCAAAGTTTCTGAGTGGTTCGCTCTTTAAGACTTCATCCATCAGCTTGTATAATGCTTCCAGTGCTTCCCCGGTATTGCAATCCAGTACTTCTGCTATAACTTCCTCCAATGCATTAATTCTGCCTGTGGGCTGAAGCTCTTTATATTTTTTCATGACCGGAGCAAACATCAGCTGATTTGACTGGCCGTGCGGAATATGATACACAGAGCCAAGAGGATAAGCGCAGGCGTGTACTGCCGCACAGCCAGCATATCCAAAGCCAAGGCCAGCCCAGTTGGAGGCTTTCAGAAAATCTGCCGCATATTCTTTCCAGGCTTCTCCTCCGCCATTGCACACAGCTTTTTTCCAACAGGATAGGATGGTCTTTAACGCCTCCGTTGAAAAAATTCTCGAAATGCTGCATCCATTCGGACTCAAAAAGGATTCCACACTGTGAACCATCGCATCAATGGATGATGTGGCAAAGATCTTATAGGGCAGGGAACGAAGCATATCCGTGATCATAACCGCTTTGTCCGGAAGCATTGCCTCGGAGGCAAGTCCCATTTTCACACCCTTGCTGACGCGGTTGATGACCGAGATGCTTGTCACCTCACTTCCGGTTCCGCAGGTCGTGGGAATAATGATAAGCGAATGTTTTTTGCTAAGATGAGCAACATTATCATAGAGGTCATCCACCTTATCATCAGGACCTGCTACAGCGACCACCTTGGCAATGTCGATCACGGTTCCTCCGCCTACTGCTATGATCCGGTGATAGTTCTTGGCTCTGCATGCATCAAGAATTGCATCTACATCACCGTCTGTAGGTTCACCCTTACTGTATTTCTCCCGGAACAAGGTCTGCACTCCGGTATGCAGCGGCGCAATATAGTCGTTATAGGTATGTTCACCGCAAAGCACCAGGTCGTCTGCATTAAGCTGTGCTTCTGCGGCAAATTGTGCAAAATTATCATATTCTTCAATTTCTGTACGAATTGAAAAACCTTTCATGGTTTATTAAGCCTCCTTCATGACATCTTCATTCTGAATGTTATATTTGCGTTCTACGAGCTCGATAATCAGATCTGCGGTCTGGTTCCATCCCAGAAGACTGCTGTTCAGCAGGACATCTCTGGTATGTCTGTCACCACGTTTCTTTCCGGTGATATATTCATGTCTTGCATGCTGGGCTTTTTCCACAGATTCCCATTCCTCTCTTGCCTTATGTTCGTTCATGCCTTTCTTTTTCATGACAGCTGCGATCTCATCCGCCTCCGGTGCATAGATAAATACATTCAGGACATCATCTCTGTCTTTCAGAATGTAATCGCTGCTTCGTCCGACAATAACGCAGGAGGATTTCTCAGCAAAGTCGTGAATAGCCTGGAACTGCGCGTCAATAACCCGGTTAGAAAGGTTCGCATAACGGACACCATAAGAGGTATCAAAGCCATATCTTACACCAATCTTGGTATCTGCTTCCTCAACAAGCCCTTTATCAACGCCGATCTGATCTACAACCTTATCTACAAGGTCTCTGTTATAATACTCGACTCCAAAATAATCTGCAACCATTTTGGCAATCTCCGGACCGCCGCTTCCGTACTCGCAGCCAACGGTGACAACGAAATGTTTTCCTTCGTATTTTTTGTTGATTGCTGCAAAACGGGGATCTTCCTCTTCTTCTCCATTTTCGTCAGTAACAATGAAAATATCGCGTCCAAATTCTGCACCGTATTTTTTCTTAGAATATGCATAAAAGACCACACCCAGAGCAAGCCAGATCCCTACAACGATCCATTCCTGCCAGACAAGTGCTGCTGAGAAGGATGCCGGAATGATATAGAGAAGAGTCATGAAACCTGCCATAACTACAGCCATAACACCCACAAATTTGCCGGCTTTCACTTTATAGGGGCGCTCCATGTCAGGGCGTTTCTTTCTTAAAATACAGAAAGAAATGGAAACGAACATATAGGCAATGACACATCCAAAGGAAGCTGCGTCAACCAGCCACACCAGAACGCCTCTTCCGAAGAATGGTGCGATACAGCAGGCAATTCCGCACAGAATAATGGCTGCTTCCGGTGTCTTATTTTTCCCGAGTTTTCCAAAGAATTCCGGGATCATCAGGGATTCACCCATGGAATAAAGCGCCCGGCTTCCTCCCATGAGGAAGGAATTCCATGAGGTGATGATTCCGCAAAGTCCGCCAATGATAAGAACCTTACCCATCATAGGCGAGTGAAATGCAATTTCGATGGCTTTCGCTGACACAAGACCGTTCTGGGAAGACATTTCCTCAACGATTGCATTCTGGGGCATGATGTAGCAGACCGCATAAACGATCAGAAGATACCATGCAACTGCAAGGAAAATCGATAACAGCATGATCTTACCGATCTTTTTATAAGGAACACTGATCTCCTCTGCTGCCTGGGGAATGACATCGAATCCAATAAATAAGAAGGGGGTCATGCAGGCAACTTTAAATACACTTCCCAGAGTATTTCCGGTGGAAGCTTCCCACATCTGTCCTGTGATATTGGAAATATCTCCATTTATCGTTGATCCGACCACAAGAAGAATTCCGGCAACCGCAATGATGGCGGTAAGGATGGTCTGCAGCATGGCAGCCGTCTTAGCGCCCTTTAAATTGATATAGGTGATCAGGACTGCAAAACCGACACCTAAGAGAATCGTGGTAAGATAGATATCCTTGCCCGCAATGGAATACAGGTAAACCTGATTAAAATCAGGGAAGAGATAGGTGATTACGGTAGGGAGGGCTGTTGCTTCAAAGGCAGACGTCGCCACATATCCCAGGATAATCATCCAGGTACATACAAAAGAACCTGTCGGTCCCATAGCCCGATAACTGAACACATGTTCACCGCCACACTGGGGCATGGCAGCCGTAAGCTCGGCATAGGTAAGACCGACGAAGAATACCATCAGACCACCGATTAACATGGCGATCATGGATCCCATAAATCCGGCTGTGGTAATCCAGTCACCTGAGTTGATGACCCAGCCCCAGCCAATCATTGCTCCAAATGCGATAACGAGGATGTCCCACGCACCCATTACCTTGTCAAACTTTGATTTCTGTTCCATAGACATTTCCTCCGATACTATTTAAAAAATGCCAGGGAAGACAGTTTCTCTGTCTTTCCTGACACCTTTGTCTTTGGCTTTATGATAATTACAGTGCTTCCTGTAAAGCTTCCTCGAAAATCTCAAGGCCACGCTCCATCTGCTCATCTGTCATGGTAAGAGGAGCCAGGAAACGGATGGTGTTGCCTGCTGCACCGCAGTTTTCCAGAAGCAGACCTTTCTGCATCGCATTCTGGACGATGTCTGCAACAAGCTTTGTAGCCGGCTCCTTTGTCTCCGGATCTGTTACGAACTCGACACCAATCATGGCTCCAAGACCCCTGACATCGCCGATCACCGGATATTTTTTCTGAAGCTCTTTATATCTTGCTGTTACAACCTCACCGATATGTCTTGCCTTTGCCGCATAATCATCTCTCTCCATGATATCCATAACGGCTAATGCAGATGCACAGGAAAGCGGGTTACCGCAGAAGGTTCCTCCAATCGTTCCTGCCGGAGCTGCATCCATCACCTCGGCCCTTGCAGTAATCGCTGAGATCGGAAGCCCGCCGCCTAAGGATTTGGCTGTAGCGATGATATCAGGAGCAGCACCGGCTTCTTTCCAATACTCAGAAGCATAATATCTGCCGGTTCTGCAATTACCGCACTGAACCTCGTCTGCGATCATGAGGATACCATTGTCATCACAAATTTTACGGACTGCCTTCACCCATTCAATCGGTGCCGGAATAAATCCTCCCTCGCCCTGAAGCGGCTCTAAAATCATGCAGGCAATTTCGCTGGCCGGAGCACCCTCATCGAAGACTCTGTTCAGTTCATCAATATAGAACTGAATTGCCTCTACTTCTGTATATCCCTTGGGAGCTCTGTAAAGATACGGATACGGAGCTCGATAGATACTGGACGGGAACGGTCCCATTCCTACCGCATAGGTTTTCTTAGCAGTAAGCGCCATGGTAAGATTCGTTCTTCCATGGAATGCGCCGGTGAAGCAGATTACACCATTTCTTCCGGTATAGGCCTTTGCAATCTTGATGGCATTCTCATCACACTCTGCACCGGAATTTGCAAAATAAGTCTTCTTCACATCTCCCTTACAGGGAATCAGTTTATTTAATCTCTCAGCAAGACTTACATAGCCATCATGTACATAGACATTGAAGATGGTATGGAAATATTTGTCAGCCTGTGTCTTCACAGCCTCGATGACTTCCGGATTTGAATAACCGATATTCAGAACACCTACACCGCCGACCCAGTCAAGAATTTTATTTCCGTCGAGATCCTCGAACATAGCACCTGCACCCTGTTTGATGCAGATCGGATAGGTCTTGCCGCAAAGCGCCTTAGGAATTGATGCATCCCTTCTGTCAAGAAGTGCCTTTGATTTCGGTCCCGGAACCTGCTCTGTTATAATCTCCGGTAATGCATTTGCTAAATCCTTTGTTGTCATAATCTTCTCCTCCTCAAAATCACAAAAGGCGTCAAACAAAGTATTAAAAATACTCTATTCGACGCCTTTGTCTATGCATTTATTTGATGTTGTCTACATTATAACAGTCCGAATTTGAATTACAATATGCATGGTATACCAAAACTTTTGTGCTTCATGCACAAAATCAGGGCTTGCGACGCATTTTATGGTAATTCCGTATCATAAAGGCCAGCTTCAATATCAGACAGCTTTCGATATCATCCAAATTCCTTCCCAGAAGCTCCTGAATCTTATTCAAACGGTAATTTAAAGTATTCCGGTGAAGATACATGGATTCGGCTGCATATTTTGCACTGCAGTTATGGTTCAGATAATTCTCAAGAGTTTCACAGAGGCTGCCATCATGGATTTCATCTGCGTGGATCAGTCTGCCAATATTTTTTTCAACGAATTCATCCAGAAATTTATCATCTGCAATCTTTGATATGAGGGTATACAGGCCTTGATCCTTGTAAAAATAAATAGAATCATCTGCGTTGGTAATATCTGCAACCTTGATAGCTGCGGAGGCTTCATTGCGGCTGAGCCGCACATCCTCAAGGTAACCGGTGCTGTTGCCGACACCTATATAAAGCTTCGTATGGTATTCTCTGCTTGCATCCTCTGCAATTTTGCCAAGAATCCCTCTTAACTGTTCATCACTGATCCTGCCGGAGGGAACCAGGGCAAGAACAGTACCCGTCTGCAGCTGTATCAGAATATTTTCAGACAGATGGCGGGAGAATTCCGATGCGATAATTCTTCCGACCGATTGTCCGATGGCAAGGGAATCGCAGGAATCTTTATCCTTGCGATAGGCAAATTCGACCACACGAAATTCTCCTGATAAATCCACATTTAAAAACCGTGCCTGTGCAAATACATTTTCCCGGTTAAGATGCTCTGCGTCCAAAATGGAAGCAAACAGCTGTTCAGCCGAATTCTTGTGATTTTGTTCATTGACAAGCCTCTGGCACATAATTTGACTCAGATCCACCAGAGGAAATTTCTCAGGAAGTTCAAAGAGCGGCAGATTGTTTCCATTGCAATATTCGATCATATCACCGGATATCTGGCCTTCGTTAATTCCCAATGCAGCAATATGGTATTCCTGCATCCGGCTGATCAACTCAATTAATTTTACACTGTTCTCCGTGAGGCTCCTGTTGGTAAGAACTACGAATTCTCCGCCATGGATGTAATCTTCGATACGATATTCATTTCTGATGCATTGCAGACAGTCAGCGAAATAGATCCATCGGATCGGATGCATCATGCCTTCTGCCCCGGCTTTCAGATCCAAAACATCTTTTAATTCGGGAAGTCTGATCATTTCTTCGCAATTCATATTTTACCGCCTTTCAGGGTTCCGTTTACTCCAACAAACGATAGGTCATCAGCAGATACAGCAGCTGATCCGGGTCTTCCAGATCAACCTGCACCAGTTCTTTGATATGTGCCATCCGGTACAAAAACGTGCTTCGATGGATAAACAATTTCTTTGCGGCCTGCACCGCATTCATCTGACAGGTGATGTAAGTCTTCAAGGTCAGATAATAGTCGGTTTTATGTTCCAGATCATATTTTTTCAAATCCAGCACTGCCCGGCTGCAGACGACTTCCGGTTCCAGCACTTCCGTGCATTTCCCAAGAAGGTAATCAAGGGCAATGTCCTCAAACCGATTAATCCAGCGCAGTGGATAACGCTTCACACCCTCCTCCAGGGCGATTCTGGACTGAAGATAATACTGCTTCAGCGAGTGCAGACCAGTGAAGGCATAACTGATACCTGCTTTTAAATAACTGTCTTTCAGAAACTCTTTTACTGCTTCCAGTGCTTCCTCCAGCGTCTTGCCATAATCGTTGAGATTCACATAAACCACAATATTCTCATGGAGCAGGAAGGCACAGCTTCCTTTCATCAGGCTTTCAATCCGGTTGCAGATAAAACGGACAACGGTCAGATTCTGTCGGTCCACGGTGGACACGTGAATGTTCATACAGAAATAATGATGGGATTCTTTCCAGTGAAAACTCTCAAATCGCGATTCCAGGGAATCTACGCCGATGCTGTCCTCTGTCAGAATATTGGACAACAACCGGTCCAGAGTATAACTGATATCCTCCTGCACCACCGTATAACGCTCCAGCATCTGCTGGACATATTTTGCCAGATGCTGCAGCAGATACTCATCGTAAAGCCTCAACTTTCGCGATGCCTCCACCAGAATGACCCGATAGCTGTTCCGGTTCTTATCATAGATTTCCACAAATAGATTGTTTCTCTTCGTGACCGGATCCTGATAGTGCTGTACGGCAAACGGCTCCAGATGTTCCTCACTGCAGGATACTACACTGACCTGATTATGAGTCAGGATCTCCTGAAATTCCGGCAGCGTATCCATAAGACTGCTATGGTCTACCATAAATCCTTCTGTGGTGCTGACCATCAGAGGATTATGAAAAATTCGATAGGATGCATCCAGAAGGCTCTTCAATGTGCTCTCGGAAAGCGCCATGCTCTGCATTCGTTCATCCCAGGCATCATAGGTATCAAAAGCCCTTTGTGCCGTATTAAACAGCGCTTCCGCATTCACTTCCTGTGGAAAACAGCCCACGCCATCCGGCAGGGTTTCCATTTCCTTGAAATCACCTACTGCCAGCACCAGATTATCTCCGTGCCCTGCAAGCTGCTCCGGTGTCAGGTCAGATGCCCTTGTAATGTACACTTTATTTTTCTTAAAGTCTGTTCCGTTCTGATAAAAAAGAGGCCGTTTGAGATTCATGTCTTCTGACATCTTTCCCAAACGGCACTCCGGATAATTCTGGCGGAGCCGGTCCGCCAGAATCTGCATACTGATCCGCATAGTTTATGCAAACTTTCTCATAGCTGCTTCTACAACGTGTCCTACCAGAACAGAAGTGGTAACGCTTCCAACGCCGCCCGGTACCGGAGTGATTGCTTCAACGATCGGCTCAACCTCATCAAATACAGCATCGCCTGCGATAGCACCCTTGCCGCCTTTTTTGTTGATCTTTTCCGGATCCCAGTTAATGGATACATCGATTACGATCTGTCCCGGACGAACATACTCTTTGGTCAGGCTGTTCAGCACACCTGCACAGGAGATCAGAATATCTGCTTCTCTTGCGATAGCCGGAACATCAACGGTCTTGGTATGGCATACGGTAACCGTTGCATTCTTGCCCATGAGCATCATAGCTGCCGGTTTTCCTACTACAAGGCTTCTTCCGATGACTACTGCATTTTTACCTTTGCAGTCGATTCCGTAGTAATCAAGAATCTCCATACATGCCTGCGGAGTACACGGCGGGAATCCAAGCGGTTTTCCCTCAAATACGCCTGCCAGGGAAAGATGCGTCATACAGTCAACGTCTTTTGCCGGATCCAGTGCATTCTCAATCTCAGACTGAACTGCTTTTAAGTGAGCCGGAAGCGGACGGAACATCAGAACGCCGTGAATGGTATCATCTTTATTTACTTTATCAATAACAGCCAGAAGTTCTTCTTTGGATACATCTTCCGGCAGAAGGATTTTCTCTACTTCAACGCCAAGGGTATCACATCTCTTGGTTGCACCGGTCTCATAAGAAATATCATCCGGTCTCTCACCTACACGGATGATACCAAGCTTCGGGGATACTCCTTTTTCTTTTAACTCTTTTACCTGTCCGATAATCTTCTCGTTCAGGGCCGCGGTTACTTCTTTACCTAATAACTGTTTTGCCATGATTTTCTACTCTCCTGTTTTCTTATATTAGCGAAGTCTTGCATTGACTGCTGCGAAAATCTCATCTGCTTTCTTGCTGTAGTCAGCAATCATTTTGTCTGCTTTCTCATTGAGAGATGCCGCATACTCTTTGTCAGCCATAGACTTGGTGTTGATAAACACGTTCAGGGATGCGCCCAGAAGTGCCGCTTTACAGAACGTAACGCCTACGCCTGCATCAGAGATAGCCAGAGCAGAACCTTTTGCAGCAAACTCTTCGATCACATCAATGGCCTCACAGCATTTCTCCATGATTTCCATAGGAACTGCACATGCATCCTTCAGAACGATGGCCATCACGCGTGCTTTCTCTGCTTTCTCTTCCTCGGTCTCTCTCGGCATACCATATGCTTTTGCCAGCGGCTCAAATGCCTCTGCATCAGCCTCTACCAAACGGAGAAAATCGGCCTGAAGTGCAGTTGCTTTTTCTTTCAGTGCAATAATGTCAGCTTCTACATCTGCATATTTTTTCTTGCCAACGGTAAGGCTTCCTACCATGTTGCCAAGTGCCATACCAATGGCAGCTACCAGTGCAGATGCTCCACCGCCGCCCGGAACCGGGGCTTTGGATGCTAATACGTCTACAAATTCCTCACAGGTTTTGGTTGTGAATCCCATACATACCTCCATACATGGCTTATGGCAGGGAACGCTTTTCCGCTCCCTGCCTGCCAGATATCATTTTATTTTTGTTACTTAGAAGAGTCCGGTGATCTTTCCGTTTTCGTCTACATCGATCTTCTCTGCAGCCGGAACCTTCGGCAGACCAGGCATGGTCATGATTTCTCCGGTCAGTGCTACGATAAAGCCTGCACCTGCAGAAATCTTCAGGTTACGAACGGTGATCTCGAAATCAGTCGGTGCGCCCAGCTTGGTCTGGTCATCGGTCAGGCTGTACTGCGTCTTGGCAACACAGATCGGACAATTACCAAAGCCCATATCCTCCAGCTGTTTTGCCTGCTTCTGAGCATTCGCAGTCAGAACCACTTTCTTGCCGCCATAAATCTTGGTAACGATAGCATTCAGCTTATCTTCGATAGAAGTTCCTTCCAGCTCATAAGAGTAGGTGAAATCATTCGGCTGCTCGCAGAGACGAACTACTTCCTCAGCCAGTTTGATACCGCCTTCTCCGCCTTTTGCCCATACTTCGGACAGAACAACGTTAACGCCCAGCTCTTTGCACTTAGCCTCTACCAGGTCAAGCTCTGCCTTGGTATCGGTCGGGAATGCATTGATGGCAACTACGCACGGCAGTTTGTATACATTTGTGATGTTGCTTACATGTTTCAGCAGGTTCGGAAGACCTTTCTCCAGTGCTTCCAGGTTCTCATTGTTAAGATCTGCTTTTGCAACACCGCCATTGTATTTCAGAGCACGTACGGTAGCTACGATAACAACTGCGTTCGGTTTCAGGCCTGCCATACGGCACTTGATATCGAGGAATTTCTCTGCACCAAGGTCAGCACCGAATCCAGCCTCCGTAATGGTGTAATCAGCAAGTTTCAGACACATCTTGGTCGCAGTTACGGAGTTGCAGCCATGAGCAATATTAGCGAACGGTCCGCCATGAACGATAGCCGGAGTTCCTTCCAGAGTCTGAACCAGGTTCGGTTTCAGTGCATCTTTCAGAAGTGCTGCCATAGCACCCTCTGCGTGCAGGTCACCAGCGGTCACCGGTTTCTGCTCTGCTACTTTACCATATGTATATCCAATGATGATTCTTGCAAGTCTCTTCTTCAGGTCTGTGATGTCACTTGCCAGGCACAGAACTGCCATGATCTCGGAAGCAACGGTGATATCGTAGCCATCCTCTCTCGGCATTCCGTTGGTCTTTCCGCCAAGTCCGTCTACTACATTACGAAGCTGACGGTCGTTCATATCCACACATCTTCTCCAGGTGATCTTTCTCGGGTCAATGTTCAGAGCGTTGCCCTGGAAAATGTGGTTGTCAATCATAGCTGCCAGCAGATTGTTAGCTGCGCCGATTGCGTGGAAGTCTCCGGTGAAATGAAGGTTAATGTCTTCCATAGGAACAACCTGTGCATATCCACCGCCTGCTGCTCCGCCTTTTACGCCAAATACCGGTCCAAGAGACGGCTCACGAAGTGCTACCATAACTTTCTTACCAATCTTGCTCATACCATCTGCCAGACCTACGGAAGTGGTAGTCTTACCTTCTCCTGCCGGAGTCGGGTTGATTGCAGTTACAAGAACCAGCTTGCCATTCTCACCCGGAACCTCTTTCAGCAGATTGTAGTCAATTTTTGCCTTGTACTTACCGTACTGCTCCAGATACTTGTCATCGATACCTGCTTTTGCAGCGATCTCGGTGATCGGTCTTGCTTCGCACTCCTGTGCAATTTCAATATCAGATTTGAATCCCATAAAAACTACTCCTTTCTTTTATCCGCAAAAGATCAGACCTCTGCGGGTGATGCGCGTATCGCGCAAGGTTTGCTTTTTTGTTATTCCAAAGAACTCATCTGTTCCTTGTGTACGAATGCATTATATAACTTTGATAATTTTTTGACATCCTACACTTTGTACAATAAGATCTATTTTATGCACACAGACGCTTCAGTGTAGTAATAGACAGATCTCCTGCCACTACCATGTCCTCTGCATGAAATCCAAACTGGAAATTATCGCTGTAGAGAATCTGTGCAGAAGGCGGAAATTCCTCATCTCCTGCCCAGAAAATAAACTGCATCCGATATCCGTCGATGAGTTCAAACTCGTAGGCCACATCTCCCATGGGGATCTTCTTCACTCCCGGGATCTTCTCCATGCCTTCTGCAAATGCTTTCAGTTTAAATCCGAATCCGTAGGTCAGACGCTTGATACATCTTCCCGTGAAAGGCTGAATATACAGCTCTCCATAGGTAGGAACTTCACGGAAGGTCATAAACTTTCCGCTGGACTGTACATACTGTCCTTCCAGCAGATACCGTAAGATAAAGGTTTTTGCCGGAAGACTGGTCATAAGCAGTCCATCCTTCTCTGATTCATCCAGGGCTTTGATTTCAAACTCCGGGAAATATACTTCAAAGGGATGCCCCATGAACCGGATGCCAAATCTCTGCTCAGTTTCATCATACACTATGTTCAATCTTTGAGCAGCTTCCTTCGGGTCCAGGGATTTATATTTTTCCAGATAATGCTCAAAAGGCACTTCTTCTTTGTGGTTTTCGATTTCCAAGTTAAATCTCCTCCTGTTTTACGCTGGGGAACAGCGCAGTATTGGTATGAGGAATAAAGCATGCAGCCACAAACTCATCCATGTAGCTGGGATCGGTACTCAGCTCCATATAGGTAATATTGTGAGCAAGGTCGTGTACTTTCTGTTCTGCTTCCGTGGAAAGGGTCATATTGTAAGCGCCGGTCAGTGAAGAGTTGCCAATATAATGGAACTTGTCGATCTCCACATCCGGGAACATACCGATGGTTACGGCATTTCTCATGTTGATACCACTTCCGATACCGCCTGCTACATACACGTTCTCGATCATGGATACGTCGAAATCCAGGGAGCGGAGCATCGTACAGATTGCAGAGAAAATCGCACCCTTTGCACGGATAAAGTTATCAATATCCACTTCGTTGATCTCTACATCTTTATGACCGGCTGCTTCTTCCTTAAATGCCAGCACATAACTGCCGATACCGTAATGATCGTGACGGACACGGTCACCTTCCCGGACAAATTTTCCTTTCGGGCTGATAATACCGCAGCGGAACAGCTCTGCGATCACGTCAATGATACCGGAACCGCACAAACCAACCGGTTTCTGGCCTTCTTCTCCAATAATAGAGAAGGTCGGCTCCATAGTTTTGGCATCAATGGTACAGGCCTCGATAGCACCATCCGTTGCACGCATACCACAGCTGATATCTCCACCCTCGAAAGCAGGTCCTGCAGAACATGCACAGCTCATCATAAAGTCAGAGTTGCCAAATACGATCTCACCATTAGTACCCAGGTCGATAAACAGATTGAATTCCGGTTTGTTCCAGATCATGCTGACCAATGTACCTGCGGTAATATCTCCACCTACATAGCTTCCGATATTCGGAGCAATGATGACTTTTGCATTGGGATGCACATGCAGTCTCAGGTCATAAGCACTGACATCTTCCGTCTCGAAGAAATCCGGAATATACGGCTCCATACGAAGCGGGTCCGCATTGACGCCAAGAAGCAGATGGTTCATGGTCGTATTGGATGCAATGCACAGATGATAAATCTGGCTTCCATGAATACCTGCAGCGCGGCACATGTTGTGAAGCATCGGATTCAGGGTCTCATCAATGATGGCTTTCTGAAGTTTCTCCTGTCCGCCCGTCTTTCCGGATTCAATAATACGGTTGATAACATCGGCGCCATAGCGGATCTGTCCGTTTCCGGCGGATGCTTTCGCCAGAATCTTTCCATCTCTTAGATCAAGAATGACAGCTGATACGGTAGTGGTACCAATATCAATGGCTGCGCCGCAGATTCTTTCTTCTGTAACAGGTACTACATCATAGACAAGCACGCTGTGATGTAATTTTTTCAAAACTGCATTTACATGGAACTGATTCTCCCGGAGTGCATCCGGCAGTTTTTTCAGCACCTGATAGGTTAATTTTACATTCTCTATTCCTGTGGCTGCCTCGATGGCCCGGGACAGCCGCTCATTATCCGGCATGGTATCATCCAGTGACGGTTCCGCCATCTGAAGTTCCACAACCGAGAAATCATTTTCAAAGTTAATTCCTGCATCTGCAACATCCTGTTTTGCCCGGTCAAAGATGGCAACTTCTTCCGGTGAACTTAAATCAGCCACTTTCATACGGCTCTTATAAGCAGATGCGATATCCGGTACCAGCACCTCCACGTCGCCGGTTACCTTGCTGCAGCAGGAAAGTCTCCATCCCCCTGCATAGTCTTCCTCCGTAATATGTCTTGTCTTTTCACTGTCTAATTCGCCACTGATGAATTTTACCCGGCATTTACCGCAGGAACCGTTGCCTGAACAAGGTGCATCAATGGCCACATTTGCTTTTCGAGCCACCTCCAACAGATTCTCTCCAGCTGTCACTGCTACGCTTGTGGCAGTTCCATCTTCATATCGAAATGTAACATTCGGCATAATTGTATTCTCCATAGATAGGTTTTCAGGTTTTTGTAAACTATCCCATATAGCACAATACTGCCAGTGAAAAACACTGACAGTATTGCAAAATCGCTCTGATTATTAGATCTCCAGATAGGAATCTGCGTACAGAGTGTTGTTCTTAATAATATCACAGGATTTGATGGTCTCCATAAGACGAAGATCATTCGGGTTAACGATTGCGGAAGTCAGACCGCACATCATAGCCATAGCTACCATAGCGGAGTCCATGATCGGACGGATTGTCTTCGGCATACCGTTGGAGTTGTTGGACAGACCACCGGTAGAGTTCAGACCCATATCGGAGATCATCTTAATGCACTCCAGTACCTGCATCTGTTTGTCCTGCATTCCTTTGATAACCAGGAATAACGGGTCAAACCACAGATCTTCTGCATCCATGCCATGCTCCATACCTCTCTCAAGCATGGTCTGGCAGTACATCATACGCTCATCATTGTCTTTAGCGATTCCTTCGCCGTTGCAAAGAGCGATAACGATTGCATCGTTTGCAGCAGCAAGATCAATGTACTCGATTCTTCCTGCAGCGTCTGCAGAGTTAACGATCGGTTTTCCTTTGGAACGATTGTAAACAGAGATACCAGCCTCGATAGCTGCTTTGTTGGAAGTATCCAGTGCCAGCGGAACGTTGTCGAACTCGCCCTGCAGTAACTGAACTGCCCATTTCATCAGATCCTCACCATAGGACTCAGCCGGTCCGATGTTTACGTCAAGATAAGTAGCACCTGCATCCAGCTGCTGTTTTGCCCTCTTCAGGATCGGCTCCGGATCTCTTTCAAGAAAAGCTTTGTTTACTGCAGGAGCAGTAGTAGAAAGTCTCTCACCAATTGCGATGAATTTTGCCATGGTAGTAATCTCCTTTGATTATATTATTTGCGGCTGCCGGTCAGAACCGGCAGTCGTATCTATTCTAGATTTCGCCGTTTGCTTTCATATCCTTCAGGAATTTAACAAGCTGTACAGCTTCGTTCGGAGCTACGATAATCTCCCAACCCGGAAGTTTTGCTTCCAGATCACCCTTTAAGACTGCTACCTTACCCGGGATAACCAGTTTTCTGCATTTGATCTTCGGCTCTACGTTCTCCTGAATGAACTTGGAGATAGATGTAGAGGAGAATTTACCTGCAGCCCAGGAAGTCAGTACGGAAAGTCCGCCTGCATCGTTGATAACCAGGTTACACGGAACACCGGAACGCTCCAGCTCACCGGATACAACGAAGTATGTAAGTGCAAAGTCAACGGTAGTCAGAACTACGGAGTTCTCATCTCCACCATTCAGCGGATAGATACCCGGCTCCACCTTCATTGGCTTCTGCGGATCGGTGTATACGTTCTGTCTTAAACCGTACAGCGGAAGTGCCTCTGCATAGTTCATGGTATCCATAACGATGATGGAACCATATTTCAGAACGAATACGGAAGCCAGTGCAGTCTGCATAGCCTCGTCTGCCGGAGCAAGTTTAGCCAGATTTACCAGGGACGGATATCCACAGGTTCTGTCCGGATTCTTAGCCAGGCATGCGCGTCTTACCTGAACGGTATTAGCGAAGGTCTCTTTGATGGTTGCACCGGTAGTATTCAGTACCAGCTCTTTGTAGCCAAGTTTCTCGATCGCTGCAGTTGTATCATACAGCTCGTCCAGAGATGCTCCGGATACACCCAGAACAGCACCGGCAGCTTTTGCTACCTCTACCATCTCAGCATAGTTGGAAGCGTTAGCTCCGTCAAGGATCGGTTTCTCAGCTTTGCATACTTCCAGAGCTGCTTTTGCTGCTTCTACATCAGCGCACTCCAGAACGATGGTCTTGCCGATACCGGTTACATGTTTTACAGTCTCAACGTAAGCGGCTGCGTCTCCCGCATACTCAACGAATACCATCTCTGCATGCATTCTCTCACCGATACGATCGTAATCAACTTTGTTAACAGAAGCGAGTACTGCATCTGCATCCATATCCGGAGTGATGCGTACAGCGAATCTAGGTTTGCTAACATAGGTTTTCTCATGTCTGAACAGTACAGTCTCACCACCAAGGGTGTACTCTGCTTCGCCAGTACCAACTTTGATGGATTTCATAGGCGGTGCAGTTGCCTCAGACAGAGTTGCAAGAGCTTCAGCGGACATATGCGGACATTTGGAAATGTCCACAGCACCCTGGGCAACCTTCATGGAGAATGCCATACAGGTCGGGCTTCCGCACTCTTTACAGTTTGTTTTTGGTGTCATTTTAAAGATATCTAAGCCTTTTAATGCCATTGTCTTATTTCCCTCCTTACCACAATTACATCAGTTCTTTGATCATCTTGGAGATAGTGGCAACGGTAACCGGATGTTTCACGATTACAGCGTTGGAACCACAAGCCAGTACGGAAGCGGCTGTGGAAACCTCCATATCGATACCACGCTGTTCAGCCGGACCCCACTCAGGCATATCTTCTTCAGAAGCCATAGCCTCTTTAACGTTCCATGCTTCTTCTGCTACCGGAGTAATGATCGGCATCTGTAACTGTGCGTCGTTCTGGGAAAGTGCTGCAGCTTTTACACGGTCCATAGTAGAAACTACATACTCAAAACCGTATCCAACTGCTGCGGTACCTACGTTCATAACAATGTTTGCCGGCTGTACACCCAGCTGGGTAATCAGCACGTTCAGCTGTTTTGCAAGGTTGATATCTACTGCAGACTCAGCGCCGACTTTCTGATTGTAAGCCAGACCTGCTGCTGCACCGATACCTTTGTAATCTTCCTCTCTGGCGGACAGGATGATGACATTTTTGCCCTGAGCTACATCAGCAGCTTTGGACAGAAGCTCAGTATCTTTTGCTACATTCTTGCATCCTTCGATCACAAGCGGTGCATCGATGGCGTCAATGACCTCTTTTACGATCTCCATGCATTCTTCTGTAGATTTGTTTGCTCCGTTCGGATCAGCTCCAATCAGTCTCAGACATACGAAATCTGCACCCGGCATCTCAGATGCTTTTTTAGCGATCTCGCCCATAGTGCTGCATCCTGCATAGTATGCTTTTACACCTTCCGGTTCGTTGTCCAGACCGAGGTCTGTGATCATAACACCAACTTTCGGTGCGTTTTCAATCGGCGCGTCAAATGTATAGAAAGGTAATACATTCTCGCCGCCAATTTTGATTGCTTTCTCGCCGCAGCCTACTTCAACTGCATTGATGGAAGCGTTGAATTTTCCTGATTTTCCATTGAATGGCATTGGTAATTCTCCTCCTCAAAAAAATATATCACACAAATACTATTTTATACCATAAAACACCTTTTCGTAAAGGGATTTATGCACTCCAAAAGGGCAACCCTGCTATGCAGGGTGCCCAGGGTACTTCAACTTAAGCTTCGGAATCACGTCTGTGCGAATGCACATCCGGTTCCTTAGGCTCCAGAATCACGTCCATGCTTCGCATGTCCGCCACAGCTCACGCTGTGCAATCGATTCTGTCGCTAAATGCTCGGCAAAATCAAATACTCGCTGTGCTCGTGCTTGATTTTCTTCCTCGCATTTACATCATCGGGTCCATTCCAAGAGCCGGATGACCTTTCTCTGTCAGGAACTCAAGCAGTGCTTCCGGATCAGTTGCGATGGTCTCATCACCGATCATATCGCAGAAGTTCTCAATTCCGTACAGCTCCTGTGCAGTCTTGTTCACTCTCTCAGCAACCTGCTCTTTCAGCTCTTTCGGCATCCATACGATACGCTCGATACCGCCCTCAGCCTTCATGAACTTCTTGGAAGAAATGAAGTGCTTTCCATGTCCCATGAATCCAGGAGTCTGAACTCCACCACCGGTCATGGATGCCAGCTCACCAAAGGTCATTCCCAGAGGAGTCATTCCGGTGTACTCACGGTTGGTAATGATAACGCCGTTGGAGAACGGCTCGATACCACAGATACACTCGAAGCATCCGCAGGATGTCATCGGGTCTTCCATGATGGAGTACAGAGTAACGTGCTCCAGAGCACCCTGTGAGAATTTAGCAACTGCTTCATCAACATCCTCGTAACGTCCAAGGTTCTCATCGATAACTCTCTCTTTGGTGATTACCTGGCACGGTCCCTGCGGATCCAGCTCGTTGGTTGCTTTTGCGTCCAGCCATGAAACAGCACCGCAAAGTCCAAGTCTCTCCGGAGTTACTACACATACGTGGCTCGGGGAGAATGCCTGGCACATGATACAGCTGTAGTATACCGGTACGGATTCGTCTGTCAGGGAAGTCAGACGCTCGTCACGACGGTCATATGCCGGGATAGCCAGCTCATGACGAAGTTTGGTACACTCTGCCTCGTCAGTTACGATGGTAACTGCACATTTATCTACGACTGCGTCAAACTCATTCTTAATGTTTGCGTACAGAACCTCTGCAAGGTCTTTTGCACGGAAACCAGCCTCGAAGGTGGATTTGCTGATACGGATACGGATCATATCACGCTGTCCGGTATGCATAACACCCTCTACACAGTTTACATAGCTGTGGAACTTACGCTCGAATACCGGCTCGAAGTCGGACTGCATGTTCTTTCCAGCTACATCTACAATGTAAGCGATCTGCTGTTTGCTTCCTACTTCCATCTGATCGAAGTCCGGTCCGATGAGAGTAAACTTATGATCCTCAACCTCGCTTGCGTCTTTGGTGCAAACCAGCTCGAAGCAGTCTTTTCTGGAACCATCGAACTCAACCTGCATATCACCTTTACGGATGATCTCGCCCTCGAATGCGGATGCGAAGGATACCGGGATATCAATCTTGGTGATCTTAATCTTAATGTCACGTGCCTCAAGAGAGGTAGCGTTGAATTTGGATACATCCTCCTGAACAATCAGGCTCTTCGGTACGCGGAAGATATTCTCGGTCTCGTTGGTTACTACCGGGAAACCAAGTGCGATTGCACCCGCACCACAAGCTACTACTACGTCGTCCAGCGGTTTGAACGCATTTACAAATGCCGGCACACGGTCCATGGTGTATTTCATCAGGGCGCCTGCATCACCCGGTGTTACGTTACCGAAGATCAGAGCTGCACGAAGTGCTACGGATACAACATGAATAACTGCGGTTACATCTTTACCAAGCGGTACGATACGGAGAGCATATCCCATCTTCAGGCCTGCTTCTACACACTGATCAATGACATCACCAACCAGAGTTACCAGAATACCCTGTGCCTGATAGCTCTTAACGAGCTCTACTGCTTCTTCGTTGCTCGGAGCTTTTCCAAGGATAACTGCTACACCCGGGATATCTCCGGTAACCAGCGGTACACCCAGCTCACGGATGATAGCATCTGCAAGATGTCCGTAATACGGCTCTGCATACGGTTCTGCCCCGTTGATATATTTCAGAACCTCAATGAACTCTGCGCAAAGCGCTGTAGCAACACCACTCATGAATGCATCATTCAGTTTCTGCTCTCTGGTCATAAGAGTTTTTACAACACCAAGCGCTTCTTTTAACTCGCCAAGATTAGCAACCTTTGTTCCTGTTACAGCGTAGTAGCACGGAAGGCTGTATGCGGTATGCGGGAAAGATACCGCCTGATCTGCACCATACTGTGCAATTGCATTGTCGATGGCAGCTTCGGTTAAACCATAAACTGCATCATTTCCGCTAAATACTCTGTCAAAAAGTGTCACGGTAGTATACCTCCAAAATTTATTTTGACTGATCGAGAATCGCTTTGATTTTTCGAATCTCATCTGTCGCAGACTGACTTACATCGTAGGGAGCTTTTCCCTGACGGTCCGCGTCAATTACTTCTGTATTATAATGAATGAATCCCAGTAAATCCTCTGCCGGAATTCTGGAACGGACAAACTCCTCATCCTCAGCGCTTCGGACTTTATTTGCGACTACGCGCACCTGACGGATTCCCAGATCTGCCGCCAGACGTTTTACATTTTTATAGGTCTGGACGCTTCTGGCACCCGGCTCTATGACAACGATGAACTGTTCCATGGATTCGCAGGTACCTCTGCCCAGATGTTCCAGGCCAGCCTCCATATCCATGATGACTACATCTTTGCTTCTCAGCATCAGGTGGCTGATGATTCTTCTCAGCATGACATGTTCGGGGCAGACGCACCCGCCGCCGCCGGTTTCCACCGTGCCCAGCAGCAGGAGCTTCACGCCATTATAAGTCTTACTGTATGTATCGGGAATATCATCCACCTTCGGGTTCAATTTGTACATCTGATTATCCGCTCCGGCTCCTGTACGCTCCTCTACCAGTTTTCTCATCTTACTGATAGGGATAATGGAGTCCAGCACCTCTTCCGGAAATCCAAGAGCCAGACCCAGATTGGCATCCGGATCCACGTCAGCTGCCAGAACTGTGCGTCCCTCTTCCGCATATAATCTCGCAAGTGTGGCCGCAAAGGTCGTCTTTCCAACGCCGCCTTTTCCGGTAATTGCTATCTTCAATGTCTTTCCCTCCGGTCTATCTCAATTTACTTTTTCATCCGGATTAGATTCCGATTGCGGTTCTCTTCTCTTCGATACGCTCGATCATCTTATCACACAGCTTATCAATATCGGTCTCAACTGTATAAGCTGCCTCTACCCAGTTACGGACTCCTTCTGTCAGCCACTCACCCATCTCGCTGGAACCGGATACATACGGATCAACGCCAAGGAAGGTATCGATACCGGTTGCTACTACGTAGTTACCGATGGAAACTGCCTTCTCAGACATCCACTCCGGAGCGCATCCAACTACCGGCAGCTGGGAGATCTTAAGACCGGAATCTTTTGCAAGCTCTGCTACCAGAATCATCATACGGCTGATGTCTACACAGGATCCCATGTGAAGTACCGGCGGGATATCTGCCAGCTCGCATACACGTTTCAAACCAGCACCGCAGAGATCCTTTGCTGCCTTATCCATCAGACCTGCTTTGGCAGCTGCCTGTGCGGAACATCCGGATGCAACAACTACGATATCGTTAGCAATCAGTTTCTTCATCAATTCAATATGTGCAGTATCCGGACGAACCTTCGGATTATTACATCCTACCATTGCTACTGCACCACGGATAACACCGGAGGTAACACACTCAAGAAGAGGTTTGGTGGTTCCGGTCACATCTACCTGGCTGTTGGTAACGCCATCCAGCACTTTTACAAGAGCCTCCAGAGAGTAACCAACGGTTGCTTTCTGCTTCTGGTCTGGAATGTATACCAGCTCCGGTTTACGGTTCTTGAAGTTCTCACAGGCAGTCTTCACGATCTGTTTTGCCTTCTCTGCTGCAGTTCCCACATCAAAACGGATATAATCAGAATCCGGGATCTGTGCGATCGGAGAAGTGGTGATAAACTTGGTATGGAAACATTTACTCAGAGGTCCAAGTGCCGGGAAGATACACTGAACATCTACTACGATAGCCTCACAGGCTCCGGTCAGTACCACGTTCTCCTGGGACAGGAAGTTACCAGCCATCGGAACGCCACGGCGCATTGCAACCTCATTGGAAGTACAGCAGACACCAGATACGGTGATTCCTTTCGCACCCATGCTCTTCGCATATGCAATCATCTCCGGATCGTCTGCATATTCACAGACCATCTCAGACAGTGACGGGTCATGTCCATGTACTACAATATTAACATTCTCAACGTTCATAACGCCAAGATTAGCTTCTGTATCAACCGGCTTCGGAGTTCCGAACAGAACATCAGAGAACTCGGTACCGCACATGGAACCGCCCCATCCATCAGCAAGACCTGCTCTTAAGGACTGGCGAACCAGTGCTTCCGGCTTGGATGAACATCCCATATGAGCCATATGTAAGGAAGTAGAAACTTCGCGGTCGATTGCTCTTGGCTCAATTTCTGCATCATGCCACAGCTTCTGGGTATGCTCCGGGGCTCTCTTCAGCCATCTCTGAATGCCGAAGGGTTTACCATATTCCATCAGAGCCAGCTCTGCCATCTCATGAGCCAGATCGTAGATATCTTTTCCTTCGGTCTCTACGCCCCACTCTTTTGCGATGCGGATCAGCTTTTCAGGATCTTTTACCTTGTAAGCTCCGTCCGGTTTTGCTGCATACAGTGTATGGCAGATCTCACGGCCATGGTCAGAGTGTGTTGCCGCTCCAGCTGCAGTGAATTTCAGGTAGTTACGTCCTACGATACCGTGGGCATCACATCCGCAGATTCCTCTCGGGGCCTTCGGGGTAATACGGCACGGTCCCATTGCACAAATACGGCAGCAGATACCCTGCTCACCGAATTTACAATGCGGGGTCTGATTCTTTACACGAATCTGCCATGCATCAGCACCGACTTTAGCGCCGGTCTCGAGCAGCCGGTTGGTAGCTGCTTCCATTTCTTCGACTGTGGTTAATTTAAAGTCTCCCATATAAATCTCCTTTATGTAGTCAGGCTTTTAAAGCCCAAGACCTTCTAAAATATGATACAAGCCCTGTCTGACAGGGTTATCTGCCGGAAGTTGCGTTGTAGGAGTTCCGGCACTGTCATAGTCAAATACACCTTCATCCTGGGGAACCACTCCCAGAAGTTCGAGATTCTGTTTCTCGATTTCCTCGCGGACACCGTCATTAATAACTCCGCCCGGAGCACGGTTCACGATCAGGCCAACTTTCTTCGGTTTCAGTCCACACTCGGGAATCAGACGGGCAATGCGTCCTACCGCCTGAATTCCTCTGCGTGAGCAGTCACTGACCAGAATGATTGCATCCACCCCCGGAAGAACACCTCTGCTGATATGTTCCATACCAGCTTCATTGTCTACTACGATGTATTTGTAATTCTGGGCACGTTTTCCGACCTGAGCCGACAACAGGCCATTTACAAAGCAATAGCATCCTTTTCCCTGTGTGTGACCCATGACCAGCAGATCGTAGTCGTCTTCTTCTACCAGTGCGGAATCAAACTTGAACTCAGTGTAATCCTGTTTGGACATTCCCTTCGGAATCGGGCTGTTATCGGAAACTTCTGCTTTGGAGAGTTCATCTCTGATATCTCCCAGCGTCATCTCTACCTCCACACCCAGGACCTCATTCAGGTTGGAATTCGCATCGGCATCTACTGCCAGAATCGGGCCTTCTTTCTTGTCAGCCAAATATTGAATCATCATACCGGTCAGTGTGGTTTTGCCCACACCGCCTTTTCCTGCCACTGCAATTGTATATGGCATATTGTCATCTCCTAATTGTTACCTATTTTTTATACAAGAGTGCAAAGTCCGGACTCGTCGATGATGCGGGATACATCTTTCCACTTGTTCAGAGCGTACAGATGAATTCCGTTTACACCCATTGCACGATACTCATCGATCTGTCTGATGGTATACTGGATACCTTCCTCTTTGAACTCTTCGATCTTCTTGTCGTAGAACATATCGAACGGTTTTCCGTCTGCATCTTTTGCTGCGAACGGGTTCGGGAACAGCCAGTGTCTGGAAATCATTCTGCAAAGCTCACTGTCCATTACACAGCCATTACGGGAAAGTGCCATATTGATGGTAGCTCCCATATCAAGGATCGGCATAACACCTACGTCTACCGGCATGGTGATACCAGCCTCACGGATTGCATCCAGCCAGTATTTGAACTGCTCCATATCCCAGCAGAGCTGAGTCATGATGTAGTCAGCACCGTTATCCTGTTTCTGTTTCAGAACAGCGATATCAGCGTCCAGGCTGCGGCATGCAATGTGTCCTTCCGGAGATCCTGCTACTGCGATCTCGAATTTGTCGCCGTAAGTATCACGGACAAACTTTACAAGATCCGTTGCGTAGTTGAAGTCACCGCAGGTAGTGGTCTCACCCAGCGGAATATCTCCACGGAGTGCCAGCATGTGATCAACGCCTTCTGCAAGATACTGATCCAGCTGTTCTTTGATGCCTTCTTTGGTATTCTTGATAACCGTAAAGTGGGTTACCGGTGTGGTACCTGCTTTTTTGATCATCTGGCACACTTCTCTGTTAGCGCCGACGTTTCCGCCGCCTGCGCCGTAAGTACATGAAATGTATGCCGGTTTGTACTTCATCAGATGATCGATGGTACCCGGAAGATTCTCCATTCCTTTCTCTGTCTTCGGTGGGAAGAGTTCGAAAGAAAGAAGCGTCTTCTCTCTCAGTGCCTGTGAGATTTTCATAGTTACATACCTCCACATTTTATTTTAATTGTAACCTATAAAAAACTACCAAATTAAAATTAATCTTCGATGCAGTTGATCTTCACGGTAGAATTAGCCAGATCCACCATGGCGATGGTTCCGTCCACCTCAATTTCTGCACCCATAATATCTCTGATGCGGATCTTTGTTCCGTCCACATCCATCCGGCTTGCATTCTTAATCAGAATGCTTTCGCCTTCTTTTTTCTTTCCATATACAGTTGCAAGACACATCTTATAGTCAACCTCCTTACTGTACCAGGGAAAGAGCAATGGAAAGTCTCATATTTCCTTTTTCGAAATCTTCAACGCCCTTCTCAATCTGAAGTGCTGCATCATCCTTGCCCTGCTCTCTCAGATGCTTTGCAATGGCTGCAAGCTCCTGGGCATGATGGCGGTTATGATCAAGCATGTATGCCAGCACTGCTGTATCCTCATCTTTCGGCTGCTCACTGTGATGATGGCCGCATCCGCACTCGCCGTGATCATGATCGTGATGATGCTCTCCTTCATGCGTATGTGCATGAGTGTGGGTCACTCCATCATGAGTATGCTCATGGCTGTGCTCGTGCTCATGATCATGTCCGCCGCATCCGCATCCGCAATGGCTGTGTTCTTCGTTCGTCATATGCATCGTCTATCTATCCTCCTTTTAACGATCTGCAAATCAGTTCGTTATTTTTTTAACATTTTCAAAACAGAAATATCCTGTTTCAAACATCTGTATTCATTATATCCCCTGACAGGGGTTTTGGCAAGGGATTTCATTTATTTTTAACAAACAGATCTCCTCTTCACATAGATTTCATGTAATTTTTGACCAATCAAAGTTAATTTTGTTATATTTTTGACAAATAATTTTATTTTTTGTGAATTTTCTAACAATTAGTTATAACAAACAGCGGGCATTTCTGCCCGCTGCCTGTTTAATAATAAATTTTGTTTTCAAATACGATTTCAAACTGTCCATGCTCAGCATGAAGAAGCGTCACACCGCAATTCTTATGTACCGGTCCGCCCCAGAAATCTTCAATGGGCAGGTCAAAAAGTCCCGACAGAATTCCGCGGATCGCCGATCCGTGGGATGCCAGAAGAAATGTCTTCTGCTCATTGGCCGGATCCTCGATCAGTTTTCTCACAAAAGAAGAGGTCCGCTCCCTCATATGGCTGATGCTCTCCCCGTTGGGTGCTGTCTCATAGTGAGCCGGATCCTCAAAAAATTTGCGGAACCCGGGAACCGGGATATCGTAGGTCTCCGGTTTGTAATGATGTCCTTCATAGTCACCAAAGCTGATCTCTTTTAATTCTTCCCTCACTACCAGATCAACAGGCCGGTTTCCTCTGATAATTTCCGCAGTCTTTTTCGCACGGATAAGCGGACTCGTATAAATCCGGTCAAACGGAACCGCTTTCAATCCTTCCGCTGTTTTCTCCGCCAGTTCAATTCCATAGGCATTCAGCGGAATGTCCGTGATGCCCTGCAGTTTCTTTTCTTTATTCCAGTCTGTCTCTCCATGCCGGATCAGATAGATGTCCATATGTTCTGTCTCTCCTTTGTTCTTACACTCTCTGCATTCTTTCACTGCATTCCCTGCAGGTTCCATATAGAATGGAATTTCTGCATTGCAGCTGAAATCCGTGATCTTTCCGGATATGTTCGGAGATTTCTTTCATAAAATCGCAGTCCAGATGAATAATCTTTCCACAACAGGTACATTTCAGGTGAAGATGTCCTTCACACCCCTGTCCCTGCTCCACATACTGATAGGCCGCCTGACCGCCCTGCTCCGAAGCATAGCGGATGACGGTACCGTCCTTTTCCAGTTTATCCAGATACCGATACACGGTAGTAATGTTTACTTCACTCTCCATCTGGCGCAGCTGCTCTCCGATCTGAGCTGCCGTCACCGTACGGTCCTTGCTTGCTTTTAAAATCTCCAGTATTTTTCTGCGGCTGGACGTCGCATAATGATTTTCTCCTGCCATTGGTTCCATCCCCTTTTTATCAGAATACCACCTGAAGCAGCTCTATGGCAAGTCCCCACAGCACACCGGATACATAAAGTGTTCCCACAATCCGCAAAATATCTTTTTTATCATGATCAAGACGAAGCAGCACCAGAATACCGACCCCTGCATTCACAAGCAGTCCTGCCATCATGGACCCGGAAGTGATCACTCCTGACAGATACAGCTCCGTAATTACCACAGAGGAAGCACAATTAGGAATCAGCCCCACCAAAGCCGCCAGCATTTCGCCGACCACCGGAAGTTCTGTAAAAATCATTGCCAGCGTCTCTTCTCCCACCAGGGCAATGATAAGATTCAGTACAAAGGAAATCAATATAATATAGAAGAAAACCTCCAATGTATGATGAAGGGCTGCGACTGTCAGATGTTTCTGGCAGTCTTCCTCTTTTTCATGATCATGATGATGCCGATGGCTATCCGGCTGATGTTCCCGGGGATCTTTCATGATCAGATCCACCAGAAGTCCGGTGATCATGGCAATTCCTGCTTTCACGGTCAGAATCCGTAAAATCCGTGGAAGGCTTACTGCGGAGGAAATGAGAATCGGCAGCATCTCATCAGACGTGGACAAATAAATAGCCATGAGCGTTCCCATGGTAATCATCCGTCCGGAATACAGACTGGAAGCTGCTGCAGAAAATCCACACTGGGGAATAATTCCAAACAGCGCCCCCCAGACGGGCCCACTCTTTCTGGCCGCTCCGATTCTGGATCTTCCGGCTTCTCCTGCCCGGTGCTCCAGAAATTCCATCAACAAGTACGTAAGAAACAAAAACGGCAAAAGCCGCAGACTGTCCAATAAGGTATCCAACACTACATCCAGCAGCATGATAGTTTCCTCCCGAAATAATTTTATCTGCAATTTCGCATTGTGTGTGCATTTGCAATTTTCATGCATTTGCAACTCATTTGCATTTTCACTGCATTTATTATAGTCATTCCAAAAGATTTGTCAAGTGCTGAATTTTCCTGTATCAAAAAGAAAACGGTACAGCCTTATGCCATACCGTTTTCCATTCTGTTCTTTCTTATTTTATTTGCCGGACATCTGACGTTCCTGGGCCTCAATCATCTTTTTCACCATATAACCTCCGACCGAACCATTCTGTCGGGAAGTCAGGTCTCCGTTGTAGCCGTCCGTCAGCGGAACACCAATCTCGCTGGCCACCTCATATTTGAAACGGTCCAGTGCGCCTTTTGCCTCCGGTACTGCTGCTTTGTTTGTAGATCCTGCCATAATAAACTCCTCCTTACTGCAAAGCGTCTTTTTGATTTGTAACTGCCGCTTCGCAATTTGTTGTTGTTTGTTACGGTGTTAGTATGTGCAGGATCAGAATGAATACACTGTTAATTGTTTCAAAATCTGACAAAATCAGCAAACATACGATTTACAGGCTTAAGCTTTCTGCCCCGCGGCTCATATAGCCATTCAGCCGTTCTTTTAATTTTTCATATTCCGGGCGTTCCAGTTCCGGATCTTCCTTAAGAATCTTTCCTGCTGCCTCGCTGGCCTGTTCCAGTACCTTTGCATCCTGGAATACATCTCCCATTTTAAATTCCAGAATACCGCTCTGACGGATGCCAAAGAGATCTCCTGGTCCGCGCAGCTTCAGGTCCTCGCTGGCAATGAAAAATCCATCGTTGGATTTATTCAGCACTTCCAGACGTTTCTTTGTCTCTTTTCCTTTGCTGGCGCTCATGAAAATGCAGTAAGACTGGGCGTTTCCTCTCCCCACGCGGCCCCGCAGCTGATGAAGCTGTGCCAGGCCGAAGCGTTCTGCATTCTCTACCATCATAACGGTAGCATTGGGCACATTGATTCCCACCTCAATTACCGTGGTGGACACCAGAATCTGAATCTGTCCTTCCGCGAAAGCTTCCATAATTTCATTTTTTTCTTTGGGTTTCATTTTGCCATGGAGACAGGCAATGGAAAGTCCCGGCATCAGATTTCTCAACCGTTCTGTATAATCTGTCACATTTTCCAGTTCCAGCTCATCGCTCTCCTCCACCATAGGACAGATAATGTAAATCTGATGGCCTGCCGCCGCTTCCTTTTCCATAAAGCGGTAGGCATTGGGCCGATAAGACTCATCCACCACGCAGTTCTTAATCGGAAGACGGTTCGCCGGCATTTCATCCACCACGGAAATATCCAGATCACCGTACACAATAATGGCCAGCGTTCTCGGAATAGGTGTGGCACTCATAACCAACACATGGGGCGTTACCCCTTTTTCTGCCAGAACCTCCCGCTGCCGGACGCCAAAACGGTGCTGCTCATCCGTCACCACCAAGCCTAACTTGTGATACTGCACATCTTCCTGAATAAGCGCATGGGTACCGATGACAATCTGCGCCGTTCCCGCCGCAATCTCTTCCCGCGCCAGCCGTTTTTCCTTGGCCGTCATGGATCCGGTCAGCAGAATAGGGCGAAGAGGAATCTGGTGTTCTTCCAGAATTTCCCGCACCGATTGATAATGCTGTTTGGCCAGCACCTCCGTGGGCACCATAAGCGCTCCCTGATACCCGTTACAGCCCGCCATAATCAGAGCAAGCACCGCGAGAATGGTCTTACCGGATCCCACGTCTCCCTGAATCAGCCGGCTCATGACTTTCTGCCCGGTCATATCCGTTACGATTTCCCGCCAGACTTTTTTCTGGGCTCCGGTCAGTTCATAAGGAAGCGATTCAATCAATCGGCTGGTCTCCGACACTTCCACCATAGGCACCTGGCTGACCAGCTGTTCCTGGTGTTCCTTAAGTCTGCGGATTCCCAGAATAAAAAGCAGGAATTCATCAAACACGATCCGGTTACGGGCACGGCGCATGACTTCTTCATTCTTTGGAAAATGAATCTGCCGCACTGCATCCCACTCCGGTTCCAGTCCGCAAAATTCCACCATTTCTTTCGGCAGATATTCCGTCAGTGCCACCTGCCCGCCATCCAGCACCTGCCGCACCGCCTTCATGACCATCTTCTCCGTCAATCCGGCTGTCAGCGGATATTTGGGCTGCATCACATGAAGAAGTTTATCATAATCCGCCAACGTATAATGCTCCGGCTGCTGCATGCGGCACTGCCCGTTCCGTACCGCTACCGTTCCCCTGAAAATATACTGCCCGCCTTTCTGAAAATAATTCCGCAGAAAAGGCACGTTAAACCAGGTCGCCTGCACCGTCGCCTCGCCCACCTGCAGCTGGGCGCTGAAAATCTGATAATGTTTAAAACGTTTTACCGGCGAGACCGACTGCACCCAGGCATGGACTGCATATTTTCCGCCGTCTTCCATCTCATCCACCTCCACCGGTGCCTCATAGGTCTCGTAGGCGCGGGGATAATACCGCAGCAGGTCTTCTATGGTAAAAATTCCTGCTTTTGCAAAGGGAACTGACGTTTTTTCGCCAATTCCCTTTAATTCCGTAATCGAAGATTTCAGATTCATTTTTCTTTTCTTTCTTTTACTCGCTCCCGTACCTTCTCCACAACCGATTCCGGTACGAATTCACTGATATCGCCGTCAAAGAACGCGACTTCCTTCACCGTGCTGGAACTTAAATACGCATATTCCAGGCTGGTGGCCAGAAACATGGTATCCACATGGGGATTCATTTTCCGGTTGGTCTGCGCCATCTGAAGCTCATAGTCAAAATCCGAGATCGCGCGGAGTCCTCTGACTACCACCGTGGAATCCGTATGTTTTGCAAAATCCACCAGAAGTCCGGAGAAGGACATGACTTTCACATTAGGAATATCCTTTGTCACCTCCCGGAGCATCTCCACACGCTCTTCCGCTGTAAATAACGGCGTCTTTCCGCCATTGTTCAGCACTCCCACAATCAGTTCATTGACGGTTCTGGACGCTCTTCTGATGATGTCCAGATGTCCTAAAGTAACCGGGTCAAAACTGCCCGGATAAATTGCTCTTATCATTTTTCTTCGGTATCCTTATCGTTTTTCTGCAGAAAGACATGCTGGTTTGCCTTGTATTTCTTATATTTATATGCATGATAACCAAGCCTGTCCAGATAGGAAAAATCGGTTTCCAGAGAAGCTTCCACCACGATGACGGTATATTCATCCGCCAGTGTACTGTGCTCCAGATATTCCAGCACCTGCTCTTCCAGTCCCTGATCGTAAGGCGGATCCATGAAGATCACATCGAAAGGCTTCTGGCCTTCCATCCGGTGAAGGGCGGTGAGCACATCACATTTCTGGATCTCTGCCCGCTCCATGGTCTTCGTAAAAATCAGGTTTTCTTTGATGCACTCTGCCGCCTTGGCATTCTGCTCTACCAGCACGGCATGAGCAGCGCCTCTGCTCAGCGCTTCAATAGCGATGGCTCCGCTTCCACTGAACAAATCAAGAAACCGGCAGTCCGGAATATCCGTCTGCAGTACATTGAACAGTGTTTCCTTCGTCTTATCTGTGGTCGGTCTGGTATCCATCCCTTTTATGGTTTTTAACGGCATACTCCGTGCCGTACCTGCTATTACTCTCATCGAATCTGTCCATTTCCATATATAATATATTTTCCGGATGTCAGCGCATCCAGTCCCATGGGACCTCTGGCATGAAGCTTCTGGGTGCTGATGCCAATCTCTGCACCAAACCCGAATTCAAATCCATCCGTAAACCGGGTGGATGCATTGACATACACTGCCGCTGCGTCAATCTCATTTAAGAATTTCCGGGCATTGGCATAATCTTTCGTCACAATGGCCTCGGAATGTCCCGTGTTGTAACGGTTAATGTGTGCGATTGCCTCATCAATATTTTTCACCGTCTTCACAGAAAGAATGTAGTCCAGATATTCCCGTCCCCAGTCTTCCTCCGTGGCCGGAACCAGGCCTTCTGCCGCGCCGCATGCTCTCTCATCCCCGCGCATCTCCACCTGCTTTTCATCCAGCCGTTTCTTTAACTGCGGTAAAAATGCATCCAGAATCTTTTCATGAATCACCAGAGATTCGCAGGCATTGCACACGCCGATCCTCTGGGTTTTGGCATTGAAAATAATATCAATAGCCATATCGAAATCCGCGCTCTCATCCACAAAAATGTGGCAGTTGCCCGTGCCGGTCTCAATGACCGGGATCCGGCTGTTCTCTACGACAGTGCGAATAAGACCTGCACCGCCTCTTGGAATCAATACATCCACATACTGATTCATTTTCATAAATTCCTGTACAGTCTCCCGGCGGGTATCTTCAATCAGCTGTACCGCGTCCTCCGGAATCTTCACATCTGCCAGCGCCGCACGGATCACCTTTGTAATGGCGCTGTTGGAATAGAATGCGTCACTTCCTCCGCGAAGGATCACCACATTACCTGCCTTGAAACAAAGAGCAAAAGCATCTGCCGTCACATTGGGTCGTGACTCATAAATCATGCCGATGACACCCAATGGTACTTTCTTCCAGCCAATCATCAGGCCGTTGGGACGCTGTTTCATGGAAGTCACTTCGCCAACCGGATCCGGCAGTGCCGCTACCTGGCGGATGCCCTCTGCCATACCTTCGATCCGGCCATCATCCAGCATCAGGCGGTCAATCATGCCCTGCGCCATGCCATTGGCAGCAGCTTTCTCCACATCTTTCACATTTTCCGTCAGAATAAAAGATTTCTCTTCTAACAACTTTTCTGCCACATGAAGCAATGCTTCATTTTTCTGGTTGGTACCCATAATGCGGAGTACCGGTTCTGCGGCTTTTGCACTCTTTCCAATCTCTTCCAGGGTCTTCATCTATTTTCCCTCCGGTCTTATAATACG
>CAVFMZ010000025.1:0-31142 GCA_963623675.1 Firmicutes bacterium CAG:176
TCATATAACTGCATTATTCATTCTCCTTCTCCAGAAATTCGCTTATCTTTCCAATTAGTTCTGTCTTATTGGCATATCGAATTTCTTTCCGGGTCATATTTTTGATCTCAAGTTTACGGGCCAGGGCACGCAGTTTGTCTACGGTCATGGCTTTCATTTCTTCTACGTCCGGGATGTAAGCGAGCTTACCGGAAGCGGCTGCTGTCTTCTTCTCTTGGGTCTCTTCTTTGCCTGCTTCCTGCTGCTCAGCCGGTTCTTCTTTTACTTCTTCGGTCTCTTCACTGCTGTCTTCCGGCTGCTCAGCTTTTTCTGTCTCATCATGGTTGTCTTTTGGCTGCTCACTTTTCTCCGGCTGCGGATCGGGATCAGGTGTGATCATCTCGGTCACCTCTGATGCGGGTCTCGGAATCACGTGTGTGGAGATCACGGTTCCGATCTTCTCTGCTGCCGCCTGTGCCGCATCCACTGCCGCACGTACAGCTCCCACATCGCCTTCAATCAACACGCTGACCAGGCCGCCGCCGACTTTTACGACATCAAGACGGTTCACATTGGCAGCTTTTAAAGCACTGTCCAGTGCTTCCACTGCCGGAACCATCCCCCGGACTTCAATCAGCCCTAATGCTTTCATTGCATACCTCCGTTATCGAATTATGCAATTGGGTTGTCTGCTACAAACTCGACTGCTGCTGCAAAAGCGTCACATGCAGATTTGCATGCGGACTGGCTTCCGGTCAGCAGAGCGCCGCCAAAGTTGGTCTCTGAAGGCGGAGCATACAGAACACACATTTTAACATCTGCTGCCTTAAGGGCTGCATCCACACCGTACATTGCTTCCAGCGGCGGTGCGATCAGATATGCAAGTGCCTCTCCCTCTTTGATTCCGGCACCTTCGGAAAGGTAGGAACCGGTTCTGGAAATGCAGTGTGCATAGTAGCAGATACTGTCATCCTCATTTGCAGATACGAAATGAGCCTGATTCTCGATGACATCCACGGCTGCCTCAAGACCACTCTTTACCTCAGCCGGGTTCGGGCCGGCCAGGATACCGATGATCTCACCGGCAAGCTTCGTGTTTGCATTGGCAGCGCCGCCGTAAAAGCTCTTTGCATAAACAACGGTTACATCTGCCTTCTTGGTTGCTTCATCAAGCGCTGTATAAGTCACGTCATCGCAGTCAGCAGTAATGAGCGCTAATGATTTCATATCCGGTCCCAGATTCAGCTCTTTTGCAAGATCAGGGCTGACATTCGGGATAATCTTTGTGGCAAGGACGCTTGCCTTTAACGGATCTCTCTTCATTCTTTATTTCCTCCTTACAGCTTCAGATCAGTTCCACTTGCCTTCTTCTCAAGCATGATCTTAATGATCTCTGCGATATGAGCTCCGGCCTCTGCAGGGTTGGTTCCTGCTCTGTGGATATTGGATACAACCGTTCTTCTTGCCTCCGGCATTCCAACGGTTGCTTTGTATGCGATATATGCGGACATGGACTCTGCGGTAATCAGACCCGGTCTCTCACCGATCAGTACGCAGGTTACCTCTGCGCCGGTCAGCTCGGATACCTGGTCCATAACGCCTACACGGCCATATTTTACGAAGAACGGAGTTCCGGTATTGATACCATAGCTCTCCAGACCCTGCATAATACCCGGCAGAACGTCTGCTACGTTTGCAGCTACTGCTGCAGAACTTAATCCGTCAGATACATAGATCTGAACCGTCGGATGCATTTTGCATTTTTCTTTGATCGTAGCAACTGCCTCGTCATTTAATTTTCTTCCCAGATCCGGACGGGTCAGATATACATCTTTGCTGTCGCACTGGGTCTGTACAGTGAAAAGTCCCATCTTGTCGATGAACTCCTGGTCAACGTCATTGAAGACTGCATCCTGTGCTGCGGAATGAGCTGCACGGAACTCCAGGTTCGGAAGCGTCTTGTAACGGGCGCCTGCCTTACCGATACCAAGACGGCACGGAGCGTACTGTTTGAGGTCAAGGTAAGCCTCTCCGTTCTGCGGGTTCTCTACCAGATACTGTTTCTTAATGTCAATCTGAGTGATATCCGGAAGGCATCCTTCCTCCACTCCTGCCTGCTCACAGCCGGCATTTTTTACTGCATTTACAACTGCAGCTTTTACGGTGCCATCTGCTGAGGCAGATGCGTTGCTGCTTACGTTCATCTCTGTAAGCACCTGCTCAATAATTGCTCTTAATTCATTATCGTTCATAGTCTGTTCTGCCTCCTTTCTATTTTGCTAAGAATACAGATGCGTCACCTGCAAGCGGTGTAAGCTTTCCGTTCTCGGAGAAGCCCATCTTCTCAAGCCAAGCATCGAACTCTTTGGTCGGACGAAGTCCAAGGATCTCACGGAGAGCTGCTGCCTCATGATATCCGGTACACTGGTACATCAGCATACAGTCATCACCTTCCGGTACACCCATGATGTAGGTGCAGCCTGCAGCTGCCAGAAGCATGGACAGGTTCTCGATATCGTTCTGGTCTGCTTTCATGTGGTTGGTGTAGCAGCAGTCACAGCCCATCGGAAGTCCGGACAGTTTACCCATGAAGTGGTCCTCAAGACCTGCACGGGTTACCTGTTTGGAATCGTAGAGATACTCCGGTCCGATAAATCCAACTACGGTATTTACGATAAACGGATCGTATTTCTTTGCGAAACCATAGCATCTTGCCTCCATGGTCACCTGATCCCAGCCGTTGTGTGCTTCGGAAGAAAGCTCGGAACCCTGTCCGGTCTCGAAGTACATCACGTTCGGTCCGGTAGAGGTACCTTTCTTCAGCATCATGTCACGGCCATCCTGCAGCATCTGCGCGTTCAGTCCGAATGCTTCGTTACCCTTCTGGGAACCTGCGATGGACTGGAACATCAGGTCGATCGGTGCGTTCAGCTTGTCAGCTGCTTCTGTCTGGGTTGTTACGTGAGCCAGTACACAGATCTGGGTCGGAACTTCCCATTTATTTTTGAACTCATCAAAGCTCTTTAAAATTCTTGCAACGCTCTCTACAGAGTCGTCTACCGGGTTCAGACCGATAACGGCGTCACCACATCCATAGGAAAGACCTTCCATAACGGAAGCCATGATACCCTTCGGGTCATCGGTGGTGTGGTTCGGCTGCAGACGGGATGAGAAGGTTCCCGGCAGTCCAAGAGTGGTATTGCAATGGGTCGGGTTGTGAATCTTCTTTGCTCCGTAGATCAGGTCCAGGTTACCCATGAGTTTGGCAACACCTGCTACCATCTCACTGGTCAGACCTCTGGATACCCGTTTGATCATGTCTCCGGTGGTCTCTGTATCGAGGATCCACTCACGGAGCTGGGAAACGGTCCAGCCTTTGATGCTGTTGTAGATAGATTCGTTGACTCCATCCTGGATAATTCTTGTGACTTCATCCTCTTCGTACGGAACGGCAGGATTCTCTCTTAAATTTTCCAGTGTCAGATTGGAAAGTACAACTTTGGCAGCTACACGTTCCTCTGCGGTCTCTGCAGCAATGCCTGCCAGCTTATCGCCGGACTTTTCTTCGTTTGCTTTGGCCATAACTTCTCTGACAGATTTGAATTCATAGGTATGACCAAAAAGCGTAGTCTTTAATATCAATCTCTCTCCTCCTTTTAAGTATTGAAAATTAAAGTTTTTGTTACGACCGGAACAACTCTTCCGTTAGCCAGCGGTTCTCCGATATCGATATAATCCCCGCCCTGTGCATGAATGCCATCAATGCACACGATGGGCTTTTCTCTGTGAAGTGCCACATTTAAGGCATTTCCCAGAACCTTCCCGATATCGTTCTCCACTACCAGGATCAGCGGAAATTCACTGTCGATGATTTCCCTTGCCCCCTTGATGATGGCGGCTGCAAGTGCCTGGACTTCCAGGAAACTTACATAATGCCGGCCTTCAAAAGAGATGGCTAACTGTTCCAGTTTTCCCTCTGAATGGTACAGAGGAAGTTGTTGTATGATTGAAGAAGCAAATGCTTCCAAATCAGCTTCATCATCCGGTCCCACTCTTAAGACCGGGATATTTTTGACCGGCAGCTTGTCTTTCGCATAAGAAATGGTGCTGCCGCTGACACTGGTGGTATGGGTTCCCGCACCAACCACTGTCGCTCTGATGGTCTCTGCCGCTGTAAACCAGCGTATATTTTTAAATGCGGGATGATCAAGAATAGCTCTTCCAAGGAGCACTCCGATATCTCCGTACTGAAATGTCTCTTTTCCTTCCGGATGGTAAATACAGTCTGCAACGCCTCCGGAAAAGGTCACTGCGTCAATCTTATGATTGTCCGGCAGGCGTTTGCCGTCATTGGTATAAAGTCCGGCATGCTCTGCATCTGCATCCTCAAGATACAGCGCCTGTGCCAGTTCATCTGCCATCCGGTCACAGATTTTCCGGAGTTTGTCCGTATCTGCCGGGTCTCCCACTTTGATGGAAACTCCCATATTGGCTGCCAGCTCTGCTGTCTTATGGAAAATGTAGCTGATTTTTCCATTTTCCACTTTGATTAAGCGGCCTCCAATATCCAGACAGGAAGTACCCATGACTTTTCCTTTATAGAAAGAAGCGATGTTACTGGTGCCGCCGCCGATATCCACATTGGCTACACAGATGCGCTCCTCCTCGGAAATGGTATCTGCGCCTGCTCCTTTGCCGGAAAGCACGGACTCCAGATCAGGTCCTGCCGTTGCCACGACGAAGTCTCCTGCCATGTCACTTAACATTTCCAGCACCAGATTGGCATTCTGTTTTCTGGCTGTCTCACCGGTGATGATGACTGCTCCAGTCTGAAGCTTATCCGGTGTCATGCCAGCTTTCTCATATTCTTCTTTTACGATCTTCCGCACCGCTTCCACGTCAATCTCCTGCTGGGATTTCAGCGGTGTAAAATAAATATTACTGCGGTAAATCACTTCTTTGTCCACAATACTGATTCTCGGAACCGTATAACTGCTGGCCAGATTTTCAATGGTCAGGCGGCTGAAAATCAGCTGTGTCGTGGAAGTACCAATATCAATGCCTACACTTGTAATTGTCTCTTTCATTGATTCTAAGATCCTCCGGCATTCTTATATTTCCAATGTATCCACATTCTGATTCAAAAAATCAAACGCAACCGTACTTCCCTGTTCTCCGGACTCCACATGAATGGTTCCATGGAGTTTGTCTTTGACCAGAGAACGGATAATGCCCCATCCCAGATGGTTTGGTTTACTGATATCCACATCGAATCCGATGCCGTCATCTTTGACGGAAATGATAGAATAAAGATCTCCTTTTTCTACAAGAATTTCTATTCTTCCTTTTTCCTTTCCTTCGAATGCATATTTCATACTGTTCTGAAGAAGCTCATTGACCACCATGGCCACGGACGCCGCAATGTCTGAATTTGTTTCAAAATCTCCTGCTTCCATCCGGATCTCAATATCCACTCCGGAATGTTCAAAATTCTGTAACGCATTGCTTCTGATCTGTTTCAGCACATCTCCGATCATCACCAGATCGACACCGCTCTTAGCCAGCAGTTCGTGGGTCGCCGAAATCGAGAGAATTCGGTTCATGGTTTCCCTTAATACCTGAATGGTCTCCGGATTTTCACTTCTCCGAATCTGCAGTCTTAACAGAGCCGCTATGGTCTGCAGATTATTTTTTACCCGGTGATGCATCTCCTGCACTGCCACAGATTTCAATACCAGCTCCTGCTCACGCTGTTTTTCTTCGGTCTCATCCCGGATAATCACTGCACAGGATAATTCCTCTGTCTCCAGCTTCACATGCCGGATGGTGAAAAAATATTTTCCAACAGACGCCTCTGTGACTGCCTCATCAGATGTTCCATACTGCGGTACTACCAGCTGTACATTTTCATACCGCTGGCCAATCAGAGACCCCACATAGCCAAGCCGCCAATACAGACGGCAAGCTACTTCATTGGCGGAGCAGACGATTCCTTTGTTATCCACAATGAGCAGTGCTTCGTCAATACATTCCGCCAGCCAGGATTCTTTCTTGCTGGTCATGGTTTTTGCCATGTTCTCGTATTTCTCATGGGACAGATGCAGTGGATTCTGTCCGCTGAACTGCTCCTCAATCCGCTTTTCCCTGATCAGTACGCCGATAATCTCAGCTCCGTTGCTGATGGGTTCCACAGACTGGATGACCCTGGCATTTTCCTGGGTCAGCGCTTTCATATGCTTGGTTGCCACACCAATCTGAAAGGTTCTGGCAACGGCCGGCTCATTTTCCTGGTAGGCAATCATGCCGACTACACTTTTCTGATAAGAGGAAGGGCTGTCCTTTGGATTGGCTTCCGCTACCACAATGGCATCTCCGGTAGGCAAGAGACAGTCAATGAAAATGTCCGCATCCTCCAGATTGGCAAGATAGGGAATGGTCTTCGCCATATTTTCAATCTTCTCAATATCTCCCGGTGCTAGGCTGGTGTGCTTTTCACACAGTTCCCGAATTGTCATCATGCCGCGCTACCTCCCGCACTTCATCAGAAGGATTTCGGCAATCCGCTTCATGGATACATTTTTTAACTTGCTCATCTTCCGGATATATTCATATGCTTCTTCTTCCGACACATGGTTCGTTTCCATGAGATAACCTTTGGCTTTTTCCACGACCTTTCTCGTTTCCAGCCGTTCGTTGGCTTTCTCCACATCGGTTTTCAGCGCCTTCATCTCACTGCTTCTGGCCATGGCCAGTTCGATACAGGGCACCAGTGCTTTTTCATCCACCGGTTTTACCAGATAGCCGCTGACGCCGCTTTCCTTGGCCCCTTCAATATAAGAACTTTCACTGTATGCCGTCAGAAGCACAATCGCTCCTGCCAGTCCCTGCTCATGAATGATCTGAGCAGCAGACAGGCCGTCCATCAACGGCATCTTAATATCCAGCAACACCAGATCCGGCACATAAGTCCGGCAAAGTTCCACGGCATCAAATCCATCAGCTGCTTCGCCAACGACCTGATAACCCTTCGATTCCAGAATTTCTCTTAAGTCCATTCTGATAATCGGCTCGTCATCCACAATGACGATACGAATTTCAGACTTCTTCATCTTCCATCACCTGTTGTATTTACTTCTATTTCTCTTATGGACCGCTTCCTACAGCGTATCCAGATAGTCAAATAATTCTTTAAATCCGATTCCTGCCACACTGCTGGTCACAAAGATATGCTCTGCTCCGGCGGCTCTCAGATGCTCCGTCGCATCCTTTAACTGCTCGTCCGTTGCAATATCACTCTTTGTCACAATGCCTACCACCGGCTTTGCAAAGCTTCCTGCATATGCTGGCGGGAACATCTTTTCTTTTGCCGTCGGGTCCTGTACAAACAGGATAATATCCGCATCTGCCGCTGTTACGGAGAGCGCTCCTCTCATCCGCACACGTTCCAGATACTCACCCGGCGTATCAATAAACTGTCCACCCATAATTGCAATGGTCTGGGTTTTATGATATTTCAGATCCTGATGGGTCAGATACTGGCAAAGGGTTGTCTTTCCTGCCGCTGTCTTTCCTATCAGAATCATTCGTTTCTGCTGCTGCATCACGTCTTGGTCACCGTCGTCGGTGTGAAGCCCATCATCTCACAGAGCGTATGCATGACTTCACGAAGTGCGGATTCCACCGCTGCCACATCGCCGCAGATAATCAACGTACCGTTGAAACGGTCTACAAATCCAATACTTACATCCGCTGCTTTTGTTGCCACATCTGCCGCGATGATGGCTCCTTCACTCGGCGTAATGGTAAAAATACCGATGGCTCCTCTGGCGTCAATCAGTCCCATCTTCTCATAGAGACTGGGAACCGGATTGGCAATCACATGAGCCAGAGTGACCTGTTTGCCAGGAACGAATTCCTGTATAATTCTCTGTTTGGTCTCTTCTGCCATTTACAATTACCTTCCTGTACTGATCTTTCCATCGTATGCCTGCAGGAAAATCTTTCTGATATCCTCCGGTGTACACTCTCTCGGGTTGGTAGAAGTACAGCTGTCTGCTTTTGCAGCTGTACACATCTCGTCAAGCGCTGCCTCAAACTCTTCTCTGCTGATACCAAGCTCTTTGATGGTAGCCGGGATACCAAGGCGGGTGTTGTACTGACGCATGGTACGGATCAGGGAGAAGGCACTCTGGCGGATTCCCGGTCCTTCGATGCGGAGCAGTCTGGAAATGCGGGCATATTTTTTCGCCACATCCGTCAGCTGGCTGTCATAGCATCCTGCATTGAATCCCATAACATACGGAAGCAGAATCGCATTTGCCTTTCCGTGCGGCACATGAAAATGTGCACCGAAGGTGTGTGCCATACCATGAACCAGTCCCAGTCCTGCATTGGTAAATGCAATGCCTGCCAGACAGGAGGCATCATGCATACCCTGACGTGCTTCCATATCCTCCGGATTCTTATAGCAGCGAAGCAGATAGCTTCTTACCAGTTTTATGGATTTCTCTGCACATGCATCTGTGAAATGATTTGCCGCGGTGCAGACAAATGCTTCTACAGCATGGGTAAATACATCCATTCCGGTTGCTGCTGTAATTGCTGGCGGAACCGTCTTTACAAGTTCGGCATCCAGAACTGCGATATCCGGATACAATTCATCATTCACCAGCGGATATTTCGCTGCTTTCTCCGGGTTGCTGATAACTGCAAAGTTGGTCATCTCAGAACCGGTACCACTGGTGGTCGGAATGGCCACGAACTTACATCGCGGAGCATTGCTCTCTTTTGCTGCGAAATAAACAATGGCTTTTGCAGCGTCAATGGAAGAGCCGCCGCCCAGAGCTACCACTGCCTGGGGTTGGAATTCCAGAATCATGGCTACGCCCTTGCTGACCGTCATAATATCCGGATCCGGACGCACCTCCGAGAAAATTTTCCATTCCACTTTCAACTGATCCAGTGGTTCCGTTACATAAGAAACCGTACCGCTCTCATGCATGAACTTATCCGTTACAATCAGAACTTTTGTCATTCCGTCAAAAATACCGGAAAAACGCTCTTTTCCAATCAGCACCTGTGTGCCGACATGAAACATATCTTTTGCCATCTTTTTCCTCCTTTCAGGCAATTATGGTATTGAAAATCCTTACCCACCGGACTTTCACCGCCATATACGCAAAAAAGCACCCCAAACAATGGCTTGTTCAGAATGCTTCCACACATTTTTATCTCAGGTTTCACTGCGTCGTGAAAACTGCTTAATTATCTTCGTCTAATCTACCATGTTTCCGGCAGTATGTCAAGACTTTATCAAATTTTTCCGAAGCACTGTTTAAAAAACAGTTTTCCCAGGTTTTGATGTTTTCATTCTTAAAGATTTTTCTTTCCAATCCGTTTCCTGCACCAGAAAAATGCCGGAATCAGAAATGCATCTGCAAATACCCAGGCCAGCGGATGCGCCAGACAGATTCCGATAAATCCTACCTTTCCCGCTACCACGGTGGAAGCCAGGATTCTTGCAATCATTTCCATCACGCCGGAGCAGATAGCAAAAACAGAAAATCCCATTCCCTGAATGGTAAACCGGACGGTATTTACCAGCGTAAGCAGACAGTAGCCACCGGTACAGAACAGAAGAAACTGATAAGAGTACGCAATGATCGCCGTCTCACCCGCATCCACAAAGAGCAGGGTCAGCTGCTTTCCAAAAAGCACTGCAATCACGAAGCAGATGGCAGACATTAAAAATCCAAGCAGGGACGCACTCTTTAATCCTTTCCCAATCCGGTCAAGCTCCCCGGCACCCATATTCTGCCCCGTATAAGGAGCCATGGTCTGCCCTAAAGATTCCACCGGGCAGGAAATAAAGGCATTGATCTTCTGTGCAGCCGTCACGCCTGCTACGACCGTTGCACCCAGTCCGTTGATGGCCGCCTGCAGCACCAGTGTCCCGATGGCGGTGACGGAATACTGTAAGCCCATGGGAATTCCAATATAACAAAGTTTCGCCATATAAGAAGGCTCCGGTTTCCACTCTTCTCTTGTGGCATGCAGAATCGGGAAACGCTTCCACATATACCAGAGGCAGATCACACCGGAAAGCCCCTGAGACAATACTGTTGCAATGGCCGGTCCTTCCACTCCCATATGGAATACCAATACAAATACCAGGTCCAACACAATATTGATGACAGAGGAGATTGCCAGAAAGACAACCGGTGTCTTACTGTCTCCCAAAGACCGGATAATCCCAGCCAGGATATTATAAAGGAAGGTACACGGAATTCCCCAGAAGACAATTAAAATATAGATATAAGCATACTCAAAAATTTCTTCCGGTGTATTCATCAACGTCAGAATGAATCTGCAGGCCGCCACTACCGCCAATGTCATGACAACAGAAAATGCAATGCAGAGCCATGCGCTGTTGGTCACATATTTCCGAAGCCGGTGCTCTTCCTGGGCACCGAACATCTGCGCCACCGGAATGGCAAATCCGTTGCAGACACCGGTACAAAATCCGATGACCATAAAGTTTAAAGACGTGGTGGAACCTACGCCCGCCAGCGGATTCACGCCCAGAAAGCGTCCAACCACCAGTGTATCCACCATGCTGTAAAACTGTTGGAACAGCATTCCCAGAAACATAGGGATGGCAAATCCAATAATCAGCCGGACCGGCGAACCGGTCGTCATATCCTTTGTCATAGTTCTTTCCTCAAAAAACAACTGGCAACAAAGTCGCCTCCGCTGCCAGTCATCTTCTATTCACTTGCTTTTCTTACAGTGTTGCAATATCGATCAGGGTCAGATTCTTGTGATCCGTATCCTCCAGTGAGGTAATCAGTGCTTTTGCCGTATCGATAGCGGTCAGTACATTGACACCGGTCTCAATGGCATGTCTTCTGATAACAAATCCGTCATGGCTGTGCTCTACGCCCTGGGACGGAGTGTCGATCACCAGATCGATCTCATGACCAAGGATCAGGTCCAGAATATTCGGGGACTCCTGCTCTACCTTTCTGGTCAGACGAACCTGTACGTCTGCATCCATCAGTGCGCGGGCGGTTCCCTTGGTTGCGTAGATGTTGTAACCCAGAGCTTCAAATCTCTTGGCAATCTCCACAGCCTCAGCCTTGTCCTCATCACGGACGGTCATGATCATGTTCTTATATTTCGGCAGGCAGATTCCTGCACCCAGGAATGCCTTGTAAAGTGCTTCATTGAAGGTCTTCGCGATACCCAGACACTCACCGGTGGATTTCATCTCCGGTCCAAGGCTGATATCTGCGTCACGGATCTTCTCGAAAGAGAATACAGGCATCTTCACTGCATAGTAATCTGCCTCCTTCTGAAGTCCCGGTGTATATCCCAGATCCTTGATCTTCTGTCCAAGGATCACTTTGGTTGCCAGCGGAACAATCGGAATACCGGTTACCTTACTGATGTACGGTACGGTACGGCTGGAACGCGGGTTTACCTCGATGACATACACATCCTCACCTACTGCAATGAACTGAATGTTGATCAGTCCGATGACATGCAGGGAACGCGCCAGACGTTTGGTATACTCTTCGATGGTATCCTTTACTTTCTGGCTGATGCTCTTTGCCGGATATACAGAAATACTGTCTCCGGAATGGATACCTGCACGCTCAATGTGCTCCATGATACCCGGAATCAGGATATCCTCGCCGTCGCATACCGCATCGACCTCGATCTCTTTACCCTGCAGGTATTTATCAACCAGAATCGGATGATCCTGTGCAATCCGGTTGATGATGCCGATGAATTCTTCCACATCCTCATCATTGATGGCGATCTGCATACCCTGTCCGCCAAGTACGTAGGAAGGACGAACCAGTACCGGGTAACCCAGTCTGTTTGCTACCTCTTTTGCTTCCTCTGCGGTATATACGGTGCCACCCTTCGGTCTCGGAATCTGGCACTGTTCCAGAATCTCGTCGAAGAGTTCTCTGTCCTCAGCTGCATCTACATTTTCTGCGGAAGTACCAAGAATCGGCACGCCCATCTTCATAAGAGCCTCGGTCAGCTTGATGGCGGTCTGTCCACCGAATTGTACCACTGCTCCGTCCGGTTTTTCCAGACGAACCACGCTCTCCACATCTTCCGGAGTCAGCGGCTCAAAATACAGCTTATCTGCAATATCGAAGTCCGTACTTACAGTCTCCGGGTTATTGTTGATGATGATGGTCTCATAACCCTCTTTGGAAAATGCCCAGGTACAATGTACGGAACAGAAGTCAAACTCAATACCCTGTCCGATACGGATCGGGCCGGAACCAAGTACCAGCACCTTCTTGCGGTCGTTGGTCTCGACGGCTTCATTCTCACTGCCATATACAGAATAGTAATACGGAGTGGATGCCTCGAACTCAGCCGCACAGGTATCTACCATCTTGAATGCTGCTACGATACCGTTATCGTAACGCATCTTTTTGATCTCATCCTCGGATTTTCCGGTCAGTCTTGCGATGACATTGTCCGGGAACTCGATTCTCTTTGCTTCTTTTAAGAGATCTACGGTCAGCTCCTGTGTCTTCAGGGCCTGCTCCATCTCTACCAGAATTGCTATCTTATCGATGAACCATTTATCAATCTTCGTAATGTCATGAATCTCATCATAGGAAATTCCCTGACGAAGTGCTTCAGCGATCACCCAGATTCGGCGGTCATCTACCACGGCCAGCTGCTCTAAGAGTCCTGCTTTGTCCAGATGGCTGAAGTCATAGGACATGAGGCTGTCCACATGCTGCTCCAGAGAACGGATGGCTTTCATAAGGCCGCCCTCGAAGTTGTCGCAGATACTCATAACCTCACCGGTTGCCTTCATCTGTGTGGTCAGGGTTCTCTTTGCGCTGATGAATTTATCAAACGGCAGACGCGGCATCTTAACGACACAGTAGTCCAGCATCGGCTCAAAGCTTGCCATGGTCTGTCCGGTAATGGCATTTTTAATCTCATCCAGTGTATAACCGATCGCGATCTTTGCAGCCACCTTTGCAATCGGATATCCGGTTGCTTTGGAAGCCAGTGCAGAAGAACGGCTTACACGCGGGTTTACCTCGATCACGCAGTACTCGAAGCTTTCCGGATGCAGGGCAAACTGTACGTTGCAGCCTCCGGTGATCTTCAGCTCACTGATAATGTTCAGTGCAGAAGTACGGAGCATCTGGTACTCTTTATCTCCCAGGGTCTGGGACGGAGCCACTACGATACTGTCACCGGTATGGACACCGACCGGGTCAATATTTTCCATGTTGCAGACCGTAATTACATTGCCTGCGCCGTCACGCATTACCTCGTACTCGATCTCTTTCCATCCGGCGATGCAGCGCTCTACCAGAACCTGTCCCACACGGGAAAGACGAAGACCATTTGCAAGGATCTCCTCCAGCTCTGCCTGGTTGTGGGCGATACCGCCGCCGCTTCCGCCCAGGGTATATGCCGGACGAAGCACAACCGGATAACCGATCTTATTGGAGAATGTAATACCATCTTCCAGATTCTCTACAACCAGGGAGGGAGCTACCGGCTCGCCAATCTTCTCCATGGTTGCCTTGAACTCCAGACGGTCCTCTGCCTTCTTGATGGTCTGGGAAGTAGTTCCGATGAGTTTTACACCGGTCTTCTCGAAAAACCCTCTCTCATCCAGCTCCATCGCCAGGTTCAGTCCTGCCTGTCCACCCAAGGTCGGCAGCACGCTGTCCGGTTTCTCCTTTAAAATAAGCTTTTCTACTACATCAACGGTCAGCGGTTCGATGTATACACGGTCTGCAATGTCCTTATCAGTCATGATGGTAGCCGGGTTGGAGTTCAGAAGCACAACCTCCAATCCCTCCTCCTTCAGAGAACGGCAGGCCTGTGTTCCTGCATAGTCAAACTCAGCAGCCTGTCCGATTACGATAGGACCGGAACCGATTACCAGTACTTTTTTAATATCCGGATTCTTAGGCATTCTTCTTCTCCTCCATCATCTTCAGAAATCTGTCAAACAGGTAGCTGGAATCCTGCGGTCCCGGGCATGCTTCCGGATGATACTGTACCGTGAAGATGTTCTTGCCCACATATTTCAGTCCCTCGTTGGTACCGTCGTTGACATTGGTAAATGCCGGTACAGCGACCTTCGGATCCAGGCTGTCCGGATTTACCGCATAACCATGGTTCTGGGAAGAAATATACACGCGTCCTGTTTCCATATCTTTTACCGGATGGTTTCCACCACGGTGTCCGTATTTTAATTTGAATGTATCTGCACCGGTCGCAAGAGCCATCAGCTGATGTCCCAGACAGATTGCAAAAATAGGAAGATCGGTTTCATAGAGTTTACGGATCTCCTGAATCACCTTCGCGCAGGCTTTCGGATCTCCAGGTCCGTTGGAAAGCATGATTCCGTCCGGATTGGAAGCAATGATCTCTTCCGCAGTTGTGAAGGACGGATAAATGGTGACCTCACATCCTCTCTCATTCAGGGAACGTGCAATATTTCTCTTTGCGCCCAGGTCCAGAAGAGCTACTTTGTAGCCGTCACCCGGAAGAACGGATTTCTCACGGCAGGTAACTTTGGATACTTCATCGCCGGTGGAATAAGCTTTCAGCTTCTTCATCACCTCGTCCATATCATAATTCTCATTAGTGGTAATCATACCGTTCATGGTGCCGGACTCACGAAGAATCTTGGTAAGCGCACGGGTGTCAATTCCGCAGATACCCGGAATATCATTTTTCTCAAGGAAATTCTGAATGGTATCCTCGCAACGGAAATTACTCGGCATTCTGGAGAGCTCACGGACGATAAATCCGTCTACCCACGGTCTTTCCGACTCCATATCCTCATAACAGATTCCATAGTTGCCGATTAACGGATAAGTCATTACGACTGCCTGTCCTGCATAAGAGGGATCTGTCAGAACTTCCAGATATCCTGTCATGGATGTGTTGAAGACGATCTCACTGACCGCTTCCCTGGTGGAACCGATGCTTCTGCCTGTAAAGACATGGCCATCTTCCAGAATAAGAAATGCTTTCATCTTTTCACCTTTGTCCTTTCCTGTCTTAAAAATACCCAAATTATCGATATTATACACAAAAAGGGGGAAGTTGACAAGTCCTTCCCCCTTATTTTTATAAAATTATTTTTACATCTTACTGTAACCGTATCCATTGACGATAGCGTCAATCTTCTGTTTTGCCTTGCACATCGGACAGTCCTTTGCGTCATAGGTTGCATAGCCTTTCAGATCTTTTGCATCAAAGACACTGTGTACTTCAATTCCTCTTGCTTTACTGATGAAACTGAAGATGGATGCAATACCTCTTACCTTTCCGCCATAATATTCCACACTGTCAATCGCTTTGTCGAGGGTTACTCCTGTCGTGATCGATGTGGAAAGAATCAATACATTCTTTCCTTCCACCATGATCTTGGAATTGTCACGGAAGATCATCTGTCCATTGATATCCTGCTCCGGTGAAGTTACATAGATGGTCTGATGTGCATTCAGACACATAATACCGGATTTCGTCAGTTCCTGTGCGAGATACGCACCGATCACCTCACATCCGTTCAGACAGATAATACTGTCCACCGGAGTGTTGTTCGCATACTTGCTTGCCAGAATTCTTGCAACGGCTTCCGCCTCATTTTGCCTTGCACGCAGTGTCGTCATATCTACGTAATGAGTGATATGAGAATGTGTGGTAACAAAATGTCCCGGAATTACCTTCATTGCAACCTTACTGTCATTGGGTGAAAAAACCTTATACATACGATCTTCCATATTGAAATCCCCCTTCTTGCGTCTTTTCAGATCCTTTTTCCTTCGAATCTGACCCTCCGCTGTTTTCTCATAGGAATATTGTATATAATTCTTCGTTTTTTCGCAAGTATTTTATGCACATTTAATCATTTTTTAGAAACGAACCGGCAAACGTGGAATCTCATCCACTCTTAAGAACTGGCTGATGCATGCCACGGCAAAATCGTGATCCGCCATATGGTCAAGCCCGGATACGATAACGCTTCCAATCACACCTGCTCCTGCCACACGGATCGGGAATCCTCCGCCACATGCCACATAATCCTCATCATTCAGTCCACGTTCTTTCAGTTCTTCCTGATTCAGCTTCATCTGCATATACAGACGAAGACTGCTCATCTCCATGGTCCGAACGGTATTGTGTTTTCTGCGCATCCACATCTCATTATTATAATTGGTTCCTTTGAATCCATACTGGAATAAGGTGTATCCATTATTCAGACGAATGCTGATTGCTACCGGAAGGCCGTTATGTGCTGCCTCGGATACCATATAGCTTCCCAGTTCCCACGCATCTTTATTGGTAAAATGTGGAAACTGAAGAATCTCTTCCTGCATGCTTAAAATTCTGATTGTCTCTTCCAACATCATATCGAATCTTCCTCCTTGTTATTCTCCCGTAAGATAGTTCCATTATAGCACTTTTTCCGATTATTTTACATCCTGTTGCTGCAATTTCTGCAAAATCCAGTCCGACCAGTCCGCATAATATTTTCCAAGTACATGGGCACCGTCCGCAGATAAATCCGTGTTTAAATTTCCATTTTCATCGTCAAAGAGTTCGTTGATATCAAGCCATCCCAGATTCTTTTCCTCCGCAATCTGATGAATCGCTTCGTTGATCTCATTGATATTTTCATTATTGAAAATGTCATCCCCTTCGGATTTGGCCTCTGTTATATGAAGGTTGGCTTCCAGCACCAGATAAGCTTCCGGCTGTAACTCCTGTATCCTGTTCACGAGCTCTCCGTATTTTCGGATGGTTGCCTGCCGGTCATAGCCCAGCTCATTGATTCCCAGCATGACCAGAATAAGCTTATACTGCCGCTCACTTAACAGTTCCTCCAGGGTATACTCCTTCTCATCTTCATCGGATATCTGCAGGCTCTTCGTCATGGCCGTGTAGGAACTTAAGCCGGAATCTGCGAATACATCCGCATTGCCCAGATGTCCATACTCGGAAAGACCGTCTGTCCTGGAATCCCCGATAAATAAGACGTCGCCAAAGGAATCGTCGATCTCCGGGAAGGACGATTCCACCGGTTCCGCCTCTGTCTGGTCTTCCGCCGCTGTCGTATCCTGCTCTGCTTCTTCCTGCTGCGTGCTCTCTGCTTCCCCTGAGGGCTGCACGTCTTCTCCATCCGATTCCGCTGCCATCTGCCGGGTTTGCTGCCACGCCTGCACCTTTGTGTCAATTTTCCATCCTCCCGCCAGCAAAAGGCTGCATAACAGAAGGATCGTATACCAGTTTCGTTTCTTCATTGTAATCCCCTGAATGGTTCCTTAGAATGAGAAATACAAAAACGGATCGTCCTGTCCCATATGGATACAGTAAATGCTGAACCAGAACAGTGCCAGCAATGCCACTGCGGAAATCAGGCTTTCTTTGTATTTTTCATAAATTTTCCGCGGCCATGGCGTCATAAAAAGAAGTCCCGCCAGCAATGGCCACACATACATCTGTCCGTATTTCAGATAATCCCCGGCATACCAGGTGTAGGTGCCCGGTGCAATCAAAAACGGGAACAGCCGTTCCAGATACACCACAATATTCCGGATTCCTGTTACTGCAAAGGGCAGCCAGGAAAGTGGAATCAATATCATCATATAGAGGTGCCCCAGCCACGGATACCGATTGAGTATTTTTAAATAAAGGCATTTCTCTGCTGTGATCATCACAAACAGGCAGCCGCCCCACAGAAGGAAATTCCAGCCTGCTCCGTGCCAGATGCCCGTAAGCAGCCACACAATCAATAGATTTCTCAACAGCTTCCATCGGGAACACCGGCTCCCGCCCAAGGGAATGTAGACGTAATCCCGGAACCAGCTGCCGAGAGTCATATGCCACCTTCGCCAGAAATCCGTCATGGAACACGCCATATAGGGATAGTGGAAGTTCTCCGGCAGGTGGAATCCAAGCAGTCTTCCCAGTCCCACTGCCATCAGGGAATATCCATAAAAATCAAAATAAATCTGCAGCGTAAATGCGATCAGCCCCAGCCACGCAAAAGGTGTGGAGATGCTCTCATAACCGATAGCTCCCACTTTCTGCCACAGACCAGATAACTGGTTGGCCAGCAGCACCTTCATGGCAAGCCCGATGGTCAGTTCCCGTAAGCCTTCCTCTATATCCGAGGCCGTTACCTTCCGCTCTTTAAGATCTGCTTCCGTATCTTTCCAACGCAAAATCGGGCCGGAACTCATATGGGGCCACATGGATGCCCACATACCAAACTGCATAAACGCCGGAAATACCCGGATTTCTCTTCGGTAGAGATCTGCAAGCCATCCAATCATCTGAAAAGTATAGAAACTGATACCCAGCGGAAGAAGCAGCCCACGCCCGGTAAAAAAGCCACTGTACTTAAATAAGATCAGGGAACACAAGTTAAAAAGAACACCGGCAAAAAGCCGCTGCTTTCGAGGTTTCTCTCCTGCTGCCTGTGCAATCCATGCACCCATCTGCCAGTTGAGAAACAAAGAGATAAAAAATAAAAGTAAATAGATCGGAGTTTTCCTCACTCCGTATGCGTAAAATACGAGGCTGCCCACAAATAACGCCTGATTCTTCCACTTCGCCGGGCATACCGCATATACAATCAAAAAACTAGGTAAAAAACGGAATAAAAATGTAAAGCTTGAAAATACCACGACCGCCTGTCCTGCTCTTTCCCGTTGCTAAAGGAGAAGTTCTTGTTCAATCGGAACTTCTCCTTAGTCACATTATAGGAAATTTGCAGATTCGCTGTCAATATGGGGTGAATCACTTTCAGAATTCTTCAGAAAGCCGGAACACACGAAAGTGACAGGCTGTGAGCGGAACCGCTCGCGCTAAGTCCTCGATCCAGCAGTACTAAGATTCGAACTGCGCTAAGGCTTGTTCTCATCAAGTACTGGGACTGCGGACGTTCCTTTCACAGGCTGTCACTTTCGTTTGCTTACCTGTCTACACCTGTACTTTCAATACGATACCGCTGCCCTCAAAGGTCACCGTCTTCTTCCCGGCCGGGACGAAGAAGCAGTCTGCGGGGCGGTAGGGGATCGCTTCCTCTCCGCACCGGATCGCACCGGTTCCTTCCAGTATCACGAAAGCCCGGAAGCTGGAATCGTCCAGATTAAAGAAATGCTCCTCTTCCAGATCATACCGCTCCACGGAGAAATATTTACACTCCATGGTCTTTGTCGCTTCCATATCCTTCTTATGGAAATTCACCACATCCATGGCTTTATCCACGTGAAGTTCACGAAGCTCACCGTATTTATCGCGGCGTTTATAATCATACAAACGGTAGGTCACATTAGAACTCTGCTGAATTTCGCAGATGAGCACGCCCGGTCCGATGGCATGGACGGTGCCGGTCTCGATAAAGTAGCTTTCACCCTTCTGTACCGGGATTTTATTGAGGATTTCTGTCAGAGTGCCGTCCTCAATCCGCTGCCGTACCTCTGCCTCATCCGTTTCTTTGGAAAATCCACAGTAGAGATAGGAATCCGGCTCACAGTCCACCACATACCAGAGTTCATTTTTTCCGTATTCGTCTTCTTTCTGAAGCGCGTAATCATCCCCCGGATGCACCTGAATGGACAGGCTCTGGCGGGAGTCGATAAATTTGATCAACAATGGAAACCGCTCATAGGGTTCGCATTTCCATCCAAGGATGCCGCGGCCAAACCGGTCAATATATTCGCCCAGCATAAGACCTTTGCTCTTTCCTGTGGCAACCACGCTCTGGCCCGCTTTGTGAGTGGACAGTTCCCAGCTCTCTGCGATCACATCATAATTACATTTCTTGCCGTAGACGTCACGCAGACGGGTGCCACCCCACAGATTATCCTTGAACGCCGGTTCCAGACGGACCAGTTCATCACAGTCTGTTTTCACCATAGGCTGGCTGCTCAGCCTGGTCAGATCCGTGCCGTGCCCATACTCCAGCTCACCCACGCTGACCTCGATAATGACCAAATCCTCCGTGGAACGGTTGGCAATCTGATGGGCCATTCCCATGGGAACGAAAATATTTCCGCCGGGACCATATTCCTTCAGTTCCTCACCCAACAGAATAGATGCCGTGCCGCTGACCACGGTCCAGTGCTCGGTTCTTAATTTGTGTACATGACGGGACAGTTCCTTGCCCGGGAAAATGGTGATCTTCTTCACCTTGCAGGAAGTGCCATAGTGAAGCGTCTCCTTGATGCCCCACGCCGTATAGTAGACCGTGCCTTCATCAAAATACGCCTGCTGCTGTTCGTAATGGTCACGGATAATATTTTTGATCTGGTCGGTCTCATTTTTCCGGGAAATATAGACCGCATCCGCTGTGTTGACGACGATCACATCCGAAAGTCCGTTGGCTACCACCAGCTGATGGGAAGCCTCATTGAGCACGGAAACATTTTCACAGTCATTCTGGATGACCTTACCGGAATCCTCTCCGTGATAATAGTCCGCCAGGGACTCCAGGGTCATAATCCGCCGCCATGCAAAATCGCCAGTGAGCAGCTGCACCTTTTCCGATACACTTGTCACAGCACGGCCGATGCTCACCGGTTCAATGTCTTCCACCAGCGCTTTGGGAATCTGCACATTTCTTCCGTAAGTATCCAGCTGATCCACACATTCCCGGATCTGCGCATAGAGCATGGGACTTTTCCTGGAAAGCTCGTGGAGATAATCGCCACCATTAAAGAGCAGGATTCCCGTGTCGTATTCCCAGGTTTCCCCTGCCGGAATCTCCTCTGACACTTCGCTGTGGTGGAATTCTGTACGCCCATCTATCTGCCGGAAATAGCCATATCCCGGCTCAAACCGGTCGGCGGGCACACCGATGCTCACGATCTTTCCTTCCGGAATATAACTCCTCGCTCCCGCGATGGCTCCCTTATAATCACCGCCCTCGATCACATGATCCGTGGAAACTACCAGATAGTCCTCGGAACGGTTGTCACAGAGGCAGGCAATGGCAACGGCCGGAGCCGTCTTCTTGCCCTCTTCCTCGTAGAAGCAGCGATATCGAAGGCCCTGAAAGACCTGCAGCTGGCCTTCTACAATATTGGCGTACCGGTCAGAGGTAATGATATAAAATTCTTCACAGAACGGGATGTTCCGGGCGATGGTTTCCTGGAATAAAGAACGGTTTTCCTTAATATGGATAAACTGTTTCGGATAATTTTTGCGGGAGAGAGGCCATAACCGGTCCCCGCTCCCGCCTGCAAGTACAATACATTTCATAAAAATACATTCTCCACAATGACGGCTGGATTATTTCACCAGTTCCGTCATAGCTGCCTTCAGGCTCTCCAGTGCTTCCTCTGCATGGGCAATGCTGTCTTCCTTCACTCCCATGTAGAATTTCACTTTCGGCTCTGTTCCGGACGGACGCATACAGCACCATGCATTGCGGTCCAGTTCGTAATAAAGCACGTTGGATTTCGGAAGTCCTGTCTCTGTCACCTTGCCGGTCTCCACGTCAAGGCGGGTGTCTGCGTCATAGTCGCGGACTGCCAGCACTTTGTGGGTTCCGATCTCTTTCGGCGGATTGGCACGCATGTCAGAAAGAATCTTCTGAATCTTCTCTGCGCCATCCACGCCCTTCATGGTGATGGATACCAGTGTTTCTTTATAACAGCCATATTTCTCATAGATCTTCAGCATCTGATCCCAGAGTGTCAGGCCTTTTTCTTTATAGTAAGCTGCTGCCTCGCAGAGAGCCATGACAGCTACCACTGCGTCTTTATCTCTTGCATGGGTTCCTACCAGGCAGCCGTAGCTCTCCTCATAGCCGAACAGGAACGTATGCTCATGATTCTGCTCAAAGAATTTGATCTGCTCACCGATGTATTTAAATCCGGTCAGCACTTCAATCACATCCACACCGTACTCTTTTGCGATAGCCTCTGCCATATTGGAAGATACGATGGTAGTTACCAGTGCGCCGTCTTTCGACAGACGTCCCAGTTCCTTGCGGACGCTCAGCTCATACTCCGCAATGAGCAGGCCGGACATATTTCCGGTAAATGGCATGTATTCGCCGGTTTTGGAATCCTTTGCATACACACCGAGGCGGTCTGCATCCGGGTCTGTAGCCAGTACCAGATCCGCATCCGTCTTCTTTGCCAGCTCCAGAGCCAGTTTAAATGCATTCGGATCTTCCGGGTTCGGGTAGGAAACGGTCGGGAATGCACCATCCGGCAGTTCCTGCTCCGGTACCACCTGTACCTGGGTAAATCCAAGCTCCTTTAACACGCGGCGGACCGGAAGATTACCGGTACCGTGAAGCGGTGTGTAAACGATTTTCAGACTGTCTGCCATACGTTTAATGGCTTCCGGACTTAATACCAGTTTCTTCAGCTCTTCCATATAACGGTCGTCAATCTCCTGACCGATCACATGGAACAGTCCTGCTTTTTCTGCCTCTGCGCGGTCCATCATTTTAATGGAAGCAAAATCTGTCACTGCATTAACTTCCGCGATAATTTCTTTATCCTTGGGAGCAGTGATCTGTGCGCCGTCCTCCCAGTATACTTTATATCCATTGTATTCCGGCGGATTGTGGCTTGCCGTTACCACGATACCTGCGATGCATCCAAGCTCTCTTAATGCGAAGGAAAGTTCCGGCGTCGGACGCAGCGTCTCAAAACGATAGGTTTTAATGCCATTGGCATTGAGGCACAGGGCTGCCTTCTCAGAAAATTCGGTGGACATATGACGGGAATCAAATGCGATTGCCACGCCTTTGTTCTCGCCGCCCTGTTTCTTGATATAATTTGCCAGACCCTGGGTTGCCTTTGTCACAGTGTAAATATTCATCCGGTTGGTTCCCGCTCCGATTACACCGCGGAGTCCGCCGGTTCCAAAGGACAGATCCTTATAAAAACGGTCCTCGATCTCTTTCTCGTCTCCTGCAATGGCACGAAGCTCTGCTTTCGTTTCCTCATCAAAGATCGGATCGGTGCACCACTGCTCATATTTTGCTGTATAATCCATGGTTTTACTCTCCTGTATTTTATAAAAGATCGGTTCTTCCCTGCTCATTCAGGGTATCAACTACCTTTTTCACATCCTGTACCCGGTTCTTGTCGCATACCAGGATGGCGTCGTCGGTCTCCACCACTACCAGATTGTCTACTCCAATGGTAGCGATCATCTTTCCACTAGAGAAAGAAATGGTATTGGTCGTATCAATATTTACGTGATCGCCCACCAGAATATTTCCTTCGGCGTCCTCATCGTAAATGACCTTCATCATATCCCAGCTGCCTACATCGTTCCAGCCGAAATCACCGGACAGTACCAATACATCATCGGAACGCTCCAGAATACCATAATCAATAGAAATCTTCGGAATTCCCGGATACACTTCCTGAATCACACGCTCTTCCTGTGGCGTATTCATGGCATTTCCAATGGTGGTCAGACAGATAAAGATTTCCGGCAGCAGCTCTGCAAATTTCTCCAGAATGGTGGATGCTTTCCATACAAACATACCGCTGTTCCAGGCATAGTTTCCACTCTCCACGTAGGCTTTCGCCGTGTCGTAATCCGGTTTTTCCTTAAATTCCTCCACCTTGCGGGCAATGGCATTCTCATTTTTATCAAATTTGATATAGCCATATCCGGTAGACGGGAAGGTAGGTGCAATGCCAATGGTGATCAGCTTGTCCTGCTCCTCTGCTGCCTGAACAGCCTGATTGAGAATCTTTGTAAACTCCGGTTCATTTTTAATAAAATGATCGGACGGGAAGATACACATAATACCGTCGCCGTATTTTTTTACGATCTCCATGGCTGCATAACCGATGCAGGCTGCCGTATTTCTCGCAGACGGCTCCGCCAGAATGTGGTCTTTGGCAATTCTGCCATCCACACACTCCAGCATTTTGTCAGCCTGTTTTGCATTGGTGACGATGAAAATATCTTCCTTTTCCACGGTGCCGTGCAGACGGTCGATGGTCTCATTGATCATCCGGTCCTTACCGCTTAAATTCAGCATCTGCTTCGGCATTGCCTGACGGCTTAAGGGCCAGAAACGGGTTCCCCCGCCTCCGGCCATAATTACTCCATATCGTTTCATGGACTGTCTCCTATCGCTCTGCTCTCATGGGATTATGAAGGAAATCTTCGTAAGTCAGGCGGATTCCCTCTTCCAGTTCGGTCTGGTAATGGAAACCAAGGCCCTCCAGTTTGGACACATCAAGAAGCTTTCTCGGTGTTCCGTCCGGTTTGGTCGGGTCCCATTTGATCTCTCCGGTGTAACCAACCACTTTTGCTACCAGCTCGGTCAGCTCTTTGATGGTCAGTTCTTTGCCAGTACCCATGTTGACAGTCTCATTGCCGCTGTAGTTGTTCATGAGGAATACGCAGCCGTCTGCCAGATCGTCTACATACAGGAACTCACGGAGCGGTGAACCGGTACCCCAGCAGGTAACCTCGGTAAGGCCCTGCTCCTTTGCCTCGTGGAAACGGCGGATCAGAGCCGGAAGTACGTGGCTGTGGGTCGGATGATAGTTGTCATTCGGTCCGTACAGATTGGTCGGCATGCAGCTGATATAGTCGGTTCCGTACTGACGGTTCAGGAACTCGCAGTATTTCAGACCGCTGATCTTTGCCAGTGCATAAGCCTCGTTGGTCTTCTCCAGCTCGGAAGTCAGAAGGCAGTTCTCCTTCATGGGCTGCGGTGCCATACGCGGATAAATACAGCTGGAGCCAAGGAACAGAAGCTTTTTACAGTTATTTTTCCATGCTTCGTGGATCACATTCATTTCCAGAATCATGTTGTCATACATGAAATCAGCCAGCGCCTCGCTGTTGGCCACAATGCCGCCTACCTTTGCAGCTGCCAGAAATACATAATCCGGCTTCTCCTCTGAAAAAAATTTCTCCACCTGATCCTGGCGGGTCAGATCCAGTTCCTTGTGGGTTCTGGTGATAATGTTATGATATCCGTTTCTCTCCAGAGAACGTACAATGGCAGAGCCAACCATTCCTCTGTGGCCTGCTACATAGATTTTTCCTTCTTTGTTCATCATGCGTTTGTTACTCCTTTCAGTGCGGCTTCTCTCTTTGCACGTGCAAGGTCATGTTCTGCCATGATCTTTACAAGTTCTTCATAAGTGGTCTTCTGCGGATTCCATCCAAGTACGGTCTTCGCCTTGGTCGGATCGCCCCAAAGGTTGTCTACATCAGTCGGACGGAACCATGCTTTGTTGACACATACCAGCATTTTACCGGTTGCTTTGTCATAGCCCTTCTCGTCGATGCCGGTGCCTTCCCAGCGAAGCTCAATGCCGACTGCCTTGAATGCTTTCTCCGTGAAGTCACGAACGGTATGCTGCTCACCGGTAGCGATAACGAAATCTTCCGGAGTCTCATGCTGCAGCATCATCCACATACACTCTACGTAGTCTTTTGCATATCCCCAGTCTCTTAAAGAGTCCATATTTCCCAGCTCCAGGTGATCCTGCAGACCACATGCAATACGTCCTGCTGCCAGTGTGATCTTTCTGGTAACGAATGTCTCGCCGCGGCGCTCGGACTCATGGTTGAAGAGGATTCCATTTACCGCGAACATGCCGTATGCTTCTCTGTACTCTTTTACAATCCAGAAACCATACTGTTTTGCCACTGCGTACGGGCTGTACGGATGGAACGGGGTGGTCTCACGCTGTGGAACTTCCTCTACCTTTCCGTAAAGCTCGGAAGTAGATGCCTGATAAATCTTGGTTTTCTTAGTTAGACCGCAGATCTTCACTGCCTCCAGAATACGAAGCACGCCCAGTGCATCCACATCTCCGGAATACTCCGGTGCATCAAAACTTACCTGTACATGGCTCTGTGCTGCCAGGTTGTAAATCTCATCCGGCTGTACCTCGCCAACAATACGGATAATACTGGATGAATCGGAAAGATCTCCATCATGCAGCTTCACTGCATTCTTCTCCAGCAGATGGTCAATTCTTCCGGTATTTGCAAGGGAAGAACGGCGCACAATGCCGTGTACCTCATATCCTTTGTCCAGCAGAAACTCTGCCAGATAAGAGCCGTCCTGTCCGGTAATTCCTGTGATTAATGCTTTTTTACTCATATATTCCTCCTAATAGTTAATTTCGCAGCATTATTCAGAGCCTCATTCGCAAAATCGCTTCTGCGAAGCTTTCCTTTTGCTCATGCAGGGCTTCTCGCCCTATACATGCTCCGAAATATGCGTTTTCATGCAAGCATGAATCGCATATTCACGGGCATGTGCACGGCTCTGAATAAACGCAAATAGTACATCTTTACAAAAACTGTCCTATAGTATAAGATAGATAAATCAGGAAATCTACGCAAAAATTTGCGTAATAATAGTAAAATATTGCTCTATAGGAGATTTATCATGGCAAATCTTTCCTCATCCATCCAGACCTGCCGTTACATCCACACGCCCAGCTCCTTTGCCCGCCAAAGCCTGCTCTACGTGCAGGAGGCCGGTCACTTGAAAAGCCGCGACCGGCACATCAGCCGCCGCTCCCATCTGGAATCCTATCTTTTCTTTATTGTATTGGCAGGCAGCGGCACCGTCAGTATCCGGGATACTCATTTTTCCCTGCGTGCAGGCGACCATGTCTTTCTCGACTGCCGCCAGCCTTATTTTCATGAGAGCAGCCAGGATGATCCCTGGGAACTTCTCTGGGTACATTTTAACGGAACTGCCATGGATGGTTACTGGCAGTATTTCACCGGACACCAGAAATCATCCGTCTTCCATCCGGGAAACAGCGCACCATTCCAGCCTCTGCTGGAGCAGCTGCTGACATTAGAGGAAAGCCGAAGCAACAACCGGGAGTTACTGGAAAATGAACTGCTCCACCGGCTGTCCACCGAGCTGCTTCTCTGGCAGAAAGAAAAAGACACCGCCGGACACACCGACAGCACCCTCTCCAAATTGCAGGAAATCCGGGCCTATCTGGATGCCCATCACACGGAGAAGCTCTCGCTTGACGAACTCGCCAACCGGTTCTATATCAGTAAATATCACATGTCACGTGAATTTAAAAAAAGCTTTGGCATCACCATGGGAAATTATCTGACTTCCCTTCGTATCACCAAAGCCAAAGAAATGCTCCGCTTCTCCGATCTTCAAATCGAAACCATCGCCAGAAACTGCGGCATCGAAGATAACAGTTACTTTAATAAAGTATTCCAGAAAGCGGAAGGAATCACCGCCCGGGAATACCGAAGAAAATGGAGGGGACAATAAGGGCTGCGCCATTGGCACAGCCCCATGTCATCATTCCCGGCAGCTGAAGTAAATCATTTGTCTTTTTTCACCCAGTTTTTCCAGAATCTTTCTGGCATTCTTATATTTCTTCGGATCCAGATTTACAAAAGGATCGTCAAGCACTACTGTCGGCTGGTCTGCCTCACAGATGGCATCCACCAGCGCAAACCGCTCTGCCAGCCGGAACAGATCCTGCCAGCCGGTGCTGAAGCACTCGGTATCCCGAAGGCTTCCCTCCTGCTGCACTTTCATCTGCAGATTGACATCCATGGAAACCTCTGGTTCCCACTCCGGCACCAGCTCTGACAGATAGTCTTCCGTTCCTTCTTTCAGGCGGTCCAGATATCTCGACAGCAGCTGATTCTTCGCCGTCTCCAGAAATCCCAGCGTCTGCTCCAGACGGTCGCAGGTGCGGACTGCATCCTCGATCTGTGCCGTCAATGCTGCATCTTGTTCTTCCAGTTCCGGCAGACGCGCCGTCTCCTCTTCCAGCATCCGAATCCGGCTCTCCATTCGTCCGCTCTCCTGGCGAATCGCTTTTTCTGTCTCCCGGCTCTGCTGTAACCGTCTATCCAGTTCCTCCTGTGAAATGAGCTCCACTTCCGGCAGAGGTTCCGCTGCTTTCGGATGATCATTCAAATAAGATTGACAGATTTCTTTCGCATCTCTGGAAGTATTTCTCCGGCTCTCGCACTCCGCTTTCAGCTGTTGATATTCCTGCGAACGCTTCCGCTCCTGCTGCCAGCAGGTTTCCAGTTCATCCGGCGTCGCATCCTCCGACGTCTGGAAGGTTCCCGCCAGACGATGCCTGAGATCTTTCACCGTCTGATGCAGTTCCTCATAAACATTAGCATCCTGCTCCGCCTGTTCTTCATAGTTTTCCAGCGCTACCTTTACTTTATGAAGCTCTCTTCCCTGCTTGCCCCATTTTCCAGTCTCCCGAAGCGCTTTTAAGAAGGAACCAATGATCAGCAGCGCGCCAAATACCAGCGTTGCCGCTCCGGCCAGCATGGATGCCTTCTCACTGGAAAACACTTCCGCATTGGCCACAGTCTTTGACAAAAATACAAAAAGCGCTCCGGCTGCCGCCGTACCAAATGCACCAGCCAGTCCTTGTTTTCTTCCGGCTACCAGTTCCTGGCACTCCTCCAGTACCTCCTGTTGGGAGCGGACCGACTCCTCACTGCGCTTTTTCTGCTGTGCTGCAGATTCCCGCTTCTCCATGGTCGCCTGCAGCTCATAAATCTGGCTTCGCAGAAGATCCAGAAACTTCTCATCCGCCGGAATAGTCTCATACTGCGCCAGTGCCACATTTACTTCCTGCAGCAGTGCTTCTGCCGCATCTGCTCTCTGCTTCAACTGCAGATACTGTTCCTGCTCATTTTTCTGAACACTCCGCTCCTGCAGTTTCCGTCCTGTCTCCTCCAGCTGCTTCGTCTTCTCATGAGCAGACTGTTCCTGGCGTCTCTGTTCCGTGAGCGCCGCCCGAACATTTTCCAGATCCTTCATACGGTTCATGAGCATCATCTGATCTTCCCGCACTGCCCTCTGGTCATCCCGCAGCTTTGCGATCTGTCCCCGGTTGCCGGTCTTCCGGAAATATTTCATCCGGTCTTCCAGCAGACGCACCGCCTGCTCATAATTCTGCATGTCGCCGGACTCTTCCTCCACATGAGTCAACCGTGCATTGAGGCTGTCATTGACCGTCACACCCAGATTCAACTGCCCCAGATAACAGGTACGCTCCCAAGCTGCCCGGTCAATATGAAATAACTCTTCTCCCAGGTGCTCCGAGTAATCAGTGCTGGGAAGTCCTGTGGCAAGATCATAAAGAGCAAATTTGTCTTCCCGCTCCCTGGTTCCGAAAAAGCGCTCCAGCCGATAGGATTTTCCATTTGCCTCAAATTCCATTCTGCCACCGTAAGCACCGCCCTGCCACGGCTTATATCTCTTCCGCTCATTTTCCATGAGGGAACGCTTGGTGGTCGCATCCATTCCATAAAGCATGGCTTTCAAAAATGCAGCCAGCGTGGATTTTCCCCAGCCATTTTCCCCGGTAATCACATTGAGACCTTCGGAAAAATCCATCTGCATCTCATGCAGCTTACCAAAATTTGAAATATGTATATTCTTAATCTGCATGCTATTCTTCTCCATTCAATGCGCGGAGTCCCAGCCGCAAGATCTCTTCTTTTTCCTCTTCCGGCAGTTCAGACGCCATGACCTGACGCACAAATTCGCCCTTCAGAGACACATCATACTGATAATCCTCCGGTCGGATCAGCAGTCTCGTCTGATCCTTCACCTTCAGGAAATAGTAGTTTTCTTTTAATTTCGTCTCCATCCAGTCCGTATCCGGTGTCTCCTCCGGCAGTAATTCCCCGGTCAGCACCAGTTTTACCAGTTCTTTTGCCGGAATATCCGCAAGCGCCTGCTGCACAGCTGTAAACATTTCCTGCTCCGTATGACAGTCCGTCAGATCCGCTTCCACTTCATGAAGCGTCCGGCTTGCACAGGATACAAATTTTGATGTCACATGCCCGTCCAGAATTTCCAGCTCCACATATCCCTTCGGACCGCATTCGTCAAAACCGCGTCCTTCCAGACAGCCGCTGTAACACCAGACTCCTCTGTCATCCAGCCGTCCCTGCTGGCAGGAATGAATGTGTCCAAGCGCCAGATAGTCAATCCCCTTATCCCGGAACTCACGCAGGGCAATGCCGTCTGCGCCTCCGCCATATTCACTGACCATTCCATGGAGCAGCACAACATTTACCTTCGCAGCGTCCAATTCCAGCGCCTGCGGAAGCTGTCCCACATTTTCCTCCGAAAGCTCCACTCCGGTAATACAGATGCCATCCTGCTCATACGTCTTCCAGCTGTCTCCAAACGTCCGCAGATTTTCCGGCAATTCCTTCTCTCCCGTGAGCAGATCCTCCCGATCGTGATTTCCCTTCAGATAATAAAAATAAATCTGCGGATACTTCTGCACTGCATTCAGCACACAGCTCCGTGCCCGCACGGATACCTTGCCTGCGTCAAATAAATCTCCGCACAGCAAAATTGCTTCCACGCCGTCTTCCGCCGCCGTGTCTACCATTTTTGTAAACGTATGCAAAAGCTCCATCCGCCGCTCCCGCGCTTTCTCCGGCGGCAGTCCGGATTCCATTCTGGAATCCAGATGCAGATCCGCACAATGTATCAGCTTCACGCCATATCCTCCTTCAGAATGTGCTCCAGAAGTGCCTGACAGCCCTCCATCACATCCGTGTATGTCTCATCAAAATTACCCGTGTACCACGGATCCGCAATATCACCGCCCCGGTTCGTAAACTCCAGAAGTTTGTGAATCTTATGCTCCGGATCACCGCCCACAATGCGGTTCATGTTACGGATATTCCAGGTATCCATGCCGACCAGATAGTCGTATTTCTCATAATCAGAACGCTTCATCTGTACCGCCCGATGATCCCCGCAGGGAATACCAGCCTCATATAATTTTGCCTGGGTACCCCGGTGCGGCCGGTTGCCGATCTCCTCTGTACTGGTGGCGGCCGAGTCGATGTAGAAGCAGTCGCTTAAACCGCGCTTGTCCACTAAATACTGCATGACGTACTGGGCCATGGTGCTGCGGCAGATGTTGCCGTGGCAGATGAATAGTATTTTTATCATAATCTCTTATATCCTCTCATATCGTCTCAAGCCTTGATTTTACTGGGTTTGCGGGACTTTTCAAAAATCATGTATCATCTCATAATCTCTCATAAAAACTCATATTTTTGAGAAAATAGGGGTACAAATGGGGGTACAAATACCCAATCGTACCCCTGTACTATTTCAGAAG
>CAVFMZ010000026.1:0-29878 GCA_963623675.1 Firmicutes bacterium CAG:176
GGGCTCGAACCCTGGACACCCTGATTAAGAGTCAGGTGCTCTACCAACTGAGCTAGAAGCGCATTTTTCAATTGTTTTGTTCGCTGTGTTGTCCAACGAACAAAACATATTATACACAGCGCCTGCAGAAAATGCAAGTCTTTTTTTCAAAAATTTTTAATTTTTTCATACAAACTTTTCATTTTTCCACAGGCTTTTACATTTCATTTTTATCTGACCGCAATCAGCTTGTGAATAGGGTTGCCTTTTGACGAAAAACGTTCTTCATATTCCGTCATGACATTTCCCTGCACCAGATCCGGATCATGATGAAGATCATAGGTCACCGCTTTCAGCTGCCAGCCTGCCTCTTTTACAGACTCTACAGAAAAATCAAAGAGCGGACGGTTATCCGTCTTAAACTCCACCTGTCCGTCCGGCACCAGAATCTGGTCATAGCGCGCCAGGAATTCTTTGCTGGTCAGACGTCTCTTGGCATGGCGGTCTTTCGGCCACGGATCAGAGAAGTTCAGATAAATCCGATCCACTTCATGTTTTGCAAATACTTTTACAATATCCTCTGCATCCATCCGAATAAAGCAGATATTCGGAAGCGGTGTCTCCTCCTCTTCCATCTTCTCCAGGGCACGGATCAGCACGCTGGAATATTTCTCAATTCCTACATAATTAATATCCGGATTTCTGCGCGCCAGTTCCATAATGAACTGTCCCTTTCCCATACCGATCTCAATATAGATAGGATGGTCATTTCCAAAAATCTCATACCAGCTTCCGGCTCTTGTCTCTTCTTCGTGGATCACGTACTGGCTCTCTGCAATGGCCTCACGGGATCCCGGTATATTTCTTAAACGCATAGTCCGTAGTTCTCCTCATTTTTACTGTCTTTTCCTATTGTACATGAAGTAGCCGGTTCTGAAAAGTAGAAAAGTGAATTCCCGCTTATTTTCAGACAAAAAGGCATTATTTTCTTTATTTTTGCAATCCATGTTTTTGACGGATTCCAGCAGGAAAAAGGTCCCTTTTAGAAATTAAGCACAAAACATTTGTTTCTTTTTCTCTTTTTTATCCCCACGATCTTTCCACAAAAATGTGGATAATGTGGATAACTTTGTGAACAACTCGTATTTTCCTTGATTTCCAGTATGTCCTATGTGGATAAAATTATGGATATATTGGGGAAATTGAGGATAACTTATCCACCTCTTCCTTTTTTTGTGCACTCTGCATATGCCGTTTTCCTGTCAATAGGATTTTTCCAAAAAATTATTCGCAGATAATTTCACACAATTTCGCTTAATTTCAACATAGAGCGGGAATTTCCACACAGACAGAAACGGCCTGCACGTTTCTGTACAAGCCGTTTCCATTCAGTATTTGTAATTTGTGATATAGGAGTTGTCTGATTAGCCGAAGTATCTCTTCAGAAGTCCTTCGAATGCTCTTCCGTGACGAGCCTCGTCTTTTGCCATCTCATGAACAGTGTCATGGATTGCATCCAGGTTAGCAGCTTTTGCACGTTTTGCCAGGTCGAATTTACCCTCGGTAGCACCGTGCTCTGCAGCAACTCTCAGCTCCAGGTTCTTCTTGGTGCTGTCGGTAACTACCTCACCAAGCAGCTCTGCGAATTTTGCAGCATGCTCAGCCTCTTCGTAAGCAGCTTTCTCCCAGTAAAGGCCGATCTCCGGATATCCCTCTCTGTGAGCGACACGAGCCATTGCCAGATACATACCAACCTCAGAACATTCGCCGTTGAAGTTTGCTCTTAAATCCTCAAGAATGTCCTCGCTTACGCCCTTAGCAACGCCAACTACGTGCTCTGCTGCCCAGGTCATTCCCTCTTCCTGTTTTTTGAACTTGCTTGCCGGAACTCCGCACTGTGGACATTTCTCCGGTGCCTGCTCTCCCTCATAAATGTAACCGCATACTGTACATACCCATTTTGTCATAGTTTTGTTCTCCTTTTCTTTTTATAATATGGTTTTATTTGTTTCTTATTCATAACAGTAATCATTACTGTTATTGTTATTATATCATGTAATTCCGCTTTGTCAATAGTTATTGAGTTAATTTTTCATTTTCTTACATTCGCTGCAGATTCCGTAAAATAACATGCGGCATTCCTCAATCTCTCCGCCGTCCCAGCGCGCATTGACGGACTGTACCGGATCCTCCACCGGAATCATAATATCCATCACCCGTCCACACTGTCTGCATGCAAAATGATGATGAGGCGTAATCCTCGCATCAAACCGGTCTGCACCGTCCGTGGTAATCTTCAGCACTTCGCCGAGATCTGTTAATAAGGAAAGATTCCGATACACGGTTCCAAGACTGATGTTCGGAAACTCCTCACGGATGCCTGCGTAAACCATATCTGCAGTCGGATGGTCCTCCCGGCCCTGCAGATAGTTTTTAATTGCTTCCCGCTGTCTGCTGTACTTTAATGCTGCCATCCTGTCTCCTTTCATTTTTCTTAATCAATATTAGTAATTATTATTATAACCTTTTTTTAGTGTTTGTCAACTTCTTTTTCCTAATATATAAGAATCCTGTAACTATTCAGAGCCATGCAAAATATTACAAAATTAAGGCAAATCTGTGATTTTTCTGTAAAATAAACCCTGTTTAGTTGACAAAGGTCCTATGCCTTGTTATAATCTCATTATGATTTGTAACAAATTTGTAATATTTAAAATAGATTCGTAAAAATTACAGGGGGTATCGTTAATAATGAAAGGAAAAACAATATTAGTATTGTTCATGGCTGCCGGATTATTCACTATCTGTCCGGTAAAAGCACAGGCAGGTGAGATCTCTCTGGCACTGTCCGGTGGAATTTCCTCTTCCCTGAACGAAGCCTCTTCCGCATCAGAAGAACAGATTACCGAAGCGCTGGACACAGCAGTTAAAAATAATTACACTGGCCTTTGCATCGCACAGGTTACCGATTATGTCAATGTACGTACTGAATCCAATGAGGATTCCGAAGTAGTCGGAAAGCTCTTCAACAACTCCGTCGGAGAAGTAGAAGGCTACGACAATGGATGGTACCGCATTACTTCCGGAAATGTAGACGGCTATGTAAAAGCTGAATATGTACGAATCGGTGATGAAGCTGAAGAGCTGGCCGATGAAGTAGGAACCAGAGTTGCCACTGTTACCACCGAGACTTTAAGAGTCCGTGAGGATGCAACCACTGATTCCGCAATCCTGGGTCTGATTCCCATGGACGAGGAACTGACCGTTACTGATGAGACCGATGATTTCGTAAAGGTTTCCATCGAAGAGGGTGACGGATGGGTTTCCAAAGATTATGTAAGTTTAAGAACCGATTATGTATATGCTGAATCTAAAGCAGAGGAAGAAGCCAGACTTGCAAAAGAGAAGGCAGAAAGAGAAGCCGCTCAGAAAGCAGCCGCAGCAGCAGAGAAGAAAGCAGCAAAATCCGCCAAAGGATCTTCCGATTCTTCCGTACAGGTTGGAAACGACGGTGGAAGCGCTTCCGGAAATGCCGTTGCAAGCTTCGCATCCCAGTTTGTCGGTAATCCGTATGTATACGGTGGTACAAGCCTGACAAACGGTGCTGACTGCTCCGGTTTCGTTATGAGTGTTTACGCAAACTTCGGTATCGGTCTTCCGCACAGCTCCAGCGCCCTTAGAAACGTAGGATATGGCGTCAGCTTATCCGAAGCTCAGCCGGGCGATATCATCTGCTACAGCGGTCATGTAGCTATCTACGTTGGAAACAACACCATCGTACATGCCAGCACCGCATCTACCGGAATCAAATTTACTTCTCCGGTAAACTACAAAAACGTACTTGCTGTAAGACGAATTTTCTAATTTCGTTCTCTACATAAAAAGGACATCGCGGCTGCGATGTCCTTTTTGGTTTACTTGGATTCTGCTTTTTCTACATTTACACGGTTGCCTTTGATCTTCGCATGCTTCATGCTCTTGATTACCTGTTTGTAATACTTGGATGGTACGTCCACAAACGTATATTTATCATACATGTCAATACTGCCTACCGCTCTTCCCGGAAGTCCGCTCTCTCCCGCGATGGCTCCCAGAATATCGCCCGGTTTCAGCTTCTGTTTCTTTCCTACATTCAGGAAGAGGCGTACCATATCTTTGTCGTCTTTGCGTCTGCCTTTTCCCTTGCCCTTTCCTTTGGTCTCAGACTCCCACACGTACTGTTCCTGTACCAGATCGTCCTGCTGCTCTCCCAGGGCGTCGCCCAGTTCCATTTTCAGGAAAGCGGCTGCCAGATCCATGGCTGTGGTCTCATTTTTATCCAGATATTCCTGAATGGCCTGAACACTTAACGTCAGATCCTCTTCTTCAATGGTCTTCTCCAGTTTCCGGAATACATTTTCCACACGCACATTTGCCACGTCATCCAGAGAAGGAATCCGCTGTGCTTTCATCTTTGTCTTGCAGTAGCGCTCAATATCGCGCAGCTTATAAGCCTCTTTTCCCACAATAAAGGTAAATGCTTTACCGGTTCTTCCTGCACGTCCGGTTCTTCCGATCCGGTGTACATAATACTCGTCATCCTGGGGAAGATCGTAGTTGAAAACGGCCTCCACATCGTCTACGTCGATTCCTCTGGCTGCCACATCCGTTGCCACCAGAATATCTGTACTTCCTTCCCGGAATCCCTGCATGACGCGGTCACGCTGCATCTGCTTCAAGTCTCCATGCAGTCCCTCTGCGAAATATCCACGGTTCTGCAGCTCCAGCACCAGCTCATCCACCTTCTTCTTGGTATTGCAGAATACCAGGGAAAGCCGCGGCGCATAAAGATCCAGCAGACGGCATAATACTTCATCCTTATTCTTAGTACGGACTTCATAATAATACTGTTCAATATTCGGCACCGTCAGTTCTTTACGGGTCACTTTTACCAGCTGTGCGTCCTTCTGATAAGTCCCCGCAATCTCCATAATCGCCTGTGGCATGGTTGCAGAGAACAGCACTGTCTGGCGCTCTTCCGGCGTATCTTTCAGGATTGTCTCAATATCTTCCCGGAATCCCATGTTCAGCATCTCATCCGCCTCATCCAGCACTACGGTATGAAGATCATTCAGGCGAATAGTATGGCGACGCATATGGTCCATGACACGTCCCGGTGTACCAATAATGATCTGCACACCACCCTTCAGGGAACGGATCTGGCGGCTCATATCCTGTCCGCCATAGATCGGAAGCACTTTCACTCCGTGCATATATTTTGCCAGATTTCTCAATTCTTCTGCCACCTGGATGGCCAGCTCTCTGGTAGGGCACAATACTAACGCCTGCACCTTCCGGTTGTCCGGATCCACTTTCTGCAGCAGCGGAATACCAAATGCTGCAGTCTTACCGGTTCCGGTCTGAGCCTGTCCTATCATATCCACCCCGGTCATCACCACCGGAATTGCCTGAGCCTGAATCGGTGTTGCTTCTTCAAATCCCATATCCTGCACCGCCCGGAGAATCTCCGGCCGGATGACCAGTTCCTCAAATTTCATTTTTTCCATACTTTTATAAAACTCCTCTTGCTTTTTTCTTTGAATGGTATATAATATGAATAAATCATCACATAGTATTTAATACTACATGATATAGACCAATTAATCAGTTAATTATAAAGGAGGTTTTCTTATGTCACTCACTATTAAAGATCCGGGCAGCGCCCTTACTCATTTTATTGGAATGCTTTTAGCCATCCTGGCTTCCGCACCGCTTCTGGCGCTTGCGGCTTCCCACGACAGTAAAAATGCAGTCCTTGCATTTGCCATTTTTGCCTGCAGCATGATTTTGCTCTACGGTGCAAGCACGACTTACCATACCTTTAATATTTCCGAAAAAGTCAACCGCGTTCTCCGGAAAATTGATCATATGATGATCTTCATCCTTATTGCCGGAAGCTATACTCCCATCTGCGTCATTCCTCTCCGGAATACAGTTGGTTATCCACTTCTGGCTCTGGTATGGGGAACCGCCATTGTCGGCATGCTGATCAAAGCATTCTGGATCACCTGCCCGAAATGGTTCTCCTCCATGATTTATATTTCCATGGGCTGGCTCTGCGTCCTTGCCATGGTGCCGCTGGTACAGTCCCTTCCCAAAGCAGCCTTTGTATGGCTGGTGGCAGGCGGCATCATCTACACCATCGGCGGAATTATTTACGCACTGAAACTTCCGATCTTCAATTCCAGACACCAGTTCTTCGGATCCCATGAAATCTTCCACGTGTTTGTCATGGCCGGAAGCCTGTGCCACTATGTAACAATGTTCTATATTGCACTCATGTAATGATACCAGGATCAAAAGCCATAAACCACGATGTGCTCGCACATACGTGGTTTTATAGCTTACTGACCCTGCAGGATTGCGAGAGTGCATGGCACGGAGCAATCCGTAAAGTATCATTCAAGATAATTCATCGGATCCACCGGCTGACCATCCTTTAACAGCTGAAAATACAGGTTGCTTCCTTCCACAGTATAGTATTTGGTCGGTTCGCTCACATATCCGATCAGCGCACCTGCATCCACCATATCGCCTTCCTTCACAGCCAGCTCTTTCAGCTGTCCGTAGACTGCTTCATAACCGCTTCCCAACTCCATGGTCAGGGTGGTTCCGGTTTCTTCATCCACTCTGATCTCTGACACTTCTCCTCTGGCTGCACACCAGACTTCTGTTCCTTCCTCTGCGCCAATCACAATGGCGGGATGGTACTTGTACTGGTTCAGAGTCTCAAAGTAAATGCTTTTATCCATGCTGTAATTCAGAATCACATTTCCATCTACCGGCCACATGAGCTTGCTGTTATCTGCAAAGCTTAACAGGGATGTCGCTGCATCCGCCTGTGTTTCCGGCTGTTTTTCCGTCTGCTCCTCCGGCGCTGTCTCTTCGGTCTGCGCCAGTTCCGCTTCCCCTATTTTGTAAATGTCTTCTTCGGTTTCAATTTTCGCTTCGTTGTTCTCTTTTTCTTCTGTGTCTGCCTTTGCAATGGTTCCTTCCGAACTTGCAGCCTCTTTCTCCGGTTCTACCGTCGGTTGCTGTTCTGCGATCTCCTGCTTTACCGGAGTTTCCGGTAAAGCATTCTGGCTCTTTCGGTACCTGTAAATTCCGAAAACACCTGACAATGAAAGCAGACAGAGGCACAGGGCAATCATAAATCCTTTCTGTTTTCTATGCATCACATCACCTCTGACCATATTGTTGCCAGATCAGGGCAGTGTTATACACTCCGCATCCTCATAGAATTGCTGAAAAACATCGGACAGATCTGCGCCATCTGCCATCATGCGTCCTGCCGTATAGAGGCTGATGCCAAATCCATGGCCGCTTCCTTTGACAGTAATCCGAATCCGTCCGCCATCCTCCTCCAGAAAAAAGCAGCTGGACGGCAGATGAAGAAGTTCTCTTGCCTTTTCGCCCTGCAGGATGGTGTCTCCCAGAATCATCCGGTTCACATAGTCGGCCGCATCCCGTTCCAATACCGGAAATACTTCTGTTCCCGCCTGTCCCAGACATTTTTGAAAATCCGTTTTCTCCATATAGAAGAACTGCAGATATTCTTCCGCCTGGGAATCCATCGGACAGTCCACTGTTTTTATGTAAGCATAGTCGTCTCCCAGAAGAGAACCGTCTCTGGTTTTTCCGCTGCTGATGCCATGATAGGGCAGTTCCCGATATTCCCCTCCTATGGTAACGATCTGTCCTTCCGTCTCTTTCACCGCCTCATACACCCGGTTGTAAAGATCCCCATACAGTTCTGACGGAGTTTCCTGCACCACAGAAATTCCTGTTTCCTGCTGCCGGACCACTTCCGTCCGTTTCAGCACCGCCATCAGACGCAGCGTCTGTTCATCCATCCAGGACAGATCTTCGGAAAGCAGTGTTTCCAGCACTTCATATTCCCGTTCGGAAAGTTTCTCCTCACGACCGATTCCCTGCCGCCCGGATGTTACAAGTGTAATCAGATAAGGCAGAAACAAAATCATAAAACAGACAGCCAGTATATTTTTCATTGCAGTTTTCATGGTTTATTCTATGAAAGAACTATGCTGCCTATACAAATTTTTATCAGTCCGCAAGACACAGCAAAAGGGCTGTACAGTCGAAGCTGCACAGCCCCAGTTTTTTATTATTTATGCTTCTTCTTCCAGCTTAACAGTTACTTTGTCAAGTTTCCAGATATCATCCACATACTCCTGGATGGTACGGTCGGAAGTGAACTTGCCGGCATGTGCTACGTTGAGCATAGCCTTTCTTGCCCATCCCTTTTCATCCTTGTATGCAGCTTCTACGCGCTCCTGCGCTTCTGCATAAGACCGGAAGTCTTTCAGAATGAAGTACGGATCCGGACGGTTGTAACCGCCGTCGATCAGAAGGGCATTGTATAACTCACGGAAACGCTCCGGATCATTCGGTGAATACTCGCCATTGATCAGCTGCATCAGTACGTGACGGATATCCTGATCGGTGTTGAACAGCTGGGACGGATCATAGCCGCCTTTGCTCTCCAGATCGATGACTTCATCTGCACTCATACCGAAGATAAATGCGTTCTCCTCACCAACTTCTTCTACAATCTCCACGTTTGCTCCGTCCATCGTTCCCAGAGTCAGGGCACCATTCAGCATGAACTTCATGTTACCGGTTCCTGAAGCCTCTTTGGAAGCAGTGGAAATCTGCTCGGATACATCAGCTGCTGCAAATATCCACTCTGCGTTGGATACTCTGTAATCCTCGATGAAGACAACTTTCAGTTTGCCGTTGATGGATTCATCGTTATTTACCACATCTGCTACAGAGTTGATCAGCTTGATGGTCAGTTTTGCTCTCATGTAGCCAGCTGCTGCTTTCGCACCGAAAATAAAGGTTCTCGGATAGAAATCCATTTCCGGATGTTCTTTAATCTTATTGTACAGATACATGACATGAAGGATGTTCATGAGCTGTCTCTTGTACTCGTGAAGTCTCTTAACCTGTACATCGAAGATGGAACGCGGATCTACATCGATGCCGTTGTGCTCTTTGATGTATTTTGCAAGACGCACTTTGTTCTGATACTTGATATTCATGAACTCGTGCTGTGCTTTCTCATCATCCACATAGAATTCCAGCTCTTTAATCTTCGGAAGGTCGGTGATCCACTCGTCTCCTACATGCTCGGTTACCCACTTTGCGAGGAGCGTGTTTCCGTGAAGCAGGAAACGTCTCTGGGTAATACCATTGGTCTTGTTGTTGAATTTCTGCGGCATCATCTCGTAGAAATCCTTCAGCTCTCTCTTCTTCAGAATCTCGGTATGAAGTTTTGCCACACCGTTTACAGAGAAGCCGGCAACGATAGCCAGATGAGCCATCTTTACCTGACCGTCCATGATAATGGCCATTTTCTTAACCTTCTCATAGTTGTTCGGGTACTGTTTCTGGATCTCAATGATAAATCTGCGGTTGATCTCCTCTACGATCTGATAAATACGCGGAAGCAGTCTGGAGAACAGCTCAATCGGCCATTTTTCCAGTGCCTCAGCCATGATGGTATGGTTGGTGTATGCACAGGTCTTGGTGGTTACATCCCATGCCTCATCCCATTCCAGGCCTTCCTCGTCCATCAGCACACGCATCAGCTCTGCAACTGCTACCGTCGGATGGGTATCATTCAGCTGGAAGGTTGCTTTCTCATAGAACTTGCGGACATCACTGTGGTTCTTCTTATATTTTGCAACAGCCTCCTGTACGCTGGCAGATACGAAGAAATACTGCTGTTTCAGACGCAGCTCTTTACCTGCCATATGGTTGTCATTCGGATAAAGGACTTCTACCAGATTGCGGGCCAGGTTTTCCTGCTCAACGGCCTTCTCGTACTCACCCTTGTCAAAACGGTCAAGCTCGAAGGAATTCACTGCCTCTGCATCCCAGATACGTAAGGTGTTGATGACATTGTTGCCATAGCCGACAATCGGAAGATCCACCGGTACAGCCAGGACGGACTGATAGCCCTCCTGAATGAATACATTCTTGCCGTTCTGATTCTCAATACGCACATATCCGCCGAACTTAACAGTCTTTGCATATTCCGGGCGGCGCAGCTCGAAGGGGTTTCCGTTCTTCAGCCACATATCCGGAACTTCTACCTGGTATCCGTCTACGATCTGCTGTTTGAACATACCGTAGCGGTAACGGATACCGCAGCCATAGGCTGCGTATCCAAGTGTTGCCAGAGAATCCATAAAGCATGCTGCCAGACGTCCCAGACCACCATTACCAAGAGCTGCATCCGGCTCCTGATCCTCGATAGTGTTGAGATCCAGTCCGATCTCCTCCAGTGCTTCCTTCACCTCATCATAGAACGTAAGGTTAATCAGGTTATTGCCCAGGGCACGGCCCATGAGGAACTCCATGGACATATAGTACACGATCTTCGGGTCTGATTTTTCATATTCCTTCTGGGTTGCAATCCAAGCATCCATGATTGCATCCTTGACAGCGTATCCTACTGCCTGGAAAATCTGCTGCTGGGTTGCTTCCTCAATCTCCTTGCGGAACAGTGTACGCACATTATACTTTACACTTCTAATAAAGAACTCTTTGTTAAAAGGTCTTTTGGCCATTCTATGCCTCCTTATGGTTACTGTTTTTCAACTCCAAGTGTCACGGATTCGCCATTAATACTCCACTCTTTGGTATATCCCTTCACCTCATCAAAGCGGACATCCACTGCCATGACGTCGCCAAGAATCTCATCGCTGTAGGTCTTCATAAGTCCCTCCAGTTTTTCATTTCCGGCGCTGTATACCACGATCTTATCCATAACCTCAAAACCAGCTTCCTTACGCATGGTCTGCACTTTACTGATAATCTCACGTACAAATCCTTCTTCGATCAGTTCCTGACTCAGATTGGTATCCAGAACTACGGTTACCATATTGTCTTCCTCAGTTACATAGCCCTCCATCTGGGCGGTATCAATGAGCAGATCCTCTTTTGATAATACCACGTTCTGTCCGTCGATGTCAAATGACAGGTTTCCAGTATTTTCCAGCTCTTTCATAGCTTCACGGCCATTGAGCTCGGAGAGATGTGTACGGATGCCATTGAGCAGTTTACCGTACTTCGGACCTACGGTCTTCAGCTGCGGTTTGAAGGTGTAGCTGGTGAAATCACTTAAGTCCTCTTTAAACTCCACGTTCTTCACATTCAGTTCATCAGCAACAACCGCCTGGAACATCTCTGCCAGCGGACGCTCAGCGCGTACATACATGGTTCCGATCGGCTGACGGTTCTTGATGTTAGCAGTATTTCTTGCGGCACGTCCCATAACGACAATGTCCAGAACCTCTTCCATGGAAGCTTCCAGTTCTTTGTCGATCAGGTTCTCGTTTACCTTCGGGAAGTCGCACAGATGTACGCTCTCCGGAGCATTTTTGTCAACACTGCATACCAGGTTACGGTAGATCTCCTCGGTCATGAACGGAATCATCGGAGCTGCTGCTTTGCTGATGGTTACCAGTGCAGTGTAAAGGGTCATGTAAGCATTGATCTTATCCTGCTCCATTCCTTTTGCCCAGAAGCGCTCACGGCTTCTTCTTACATACCAGTTACTTAAGTCATCAACGAACTCCTGCAGTGCTTTTGCAGCTTCCGGAATCCGGTAATTCTCCAGATTATCATCCACTGCCCCTACGGTGGAGTTCAGCTTGGACAAGATCCAGCGGTCCATAACGGTGAGAGTCTTCTCATCTAATGTATATTTGCTTGCGTCAAAATTATCAATATTTGCATACAGTACAAAGAATGCATAGGTGTTCCACAGGGTACCCATGAATTTTCTCTGGCCTTCCTGTACAGCCTTGCCATGGAAACGGTTCGGCAGCCACGGTGCACTGTTGATATAGAAGTACCAGCGGATGGCATCTGCTCCGTAAGTCTGCAGCGCATCAAACGGGTCAACGGCATTTCCTTTAGATTTGCTCATCTTCTGGCCGTTCTCATCCTGTACATGTCCAAGTACGATAACATTCTCATACGGACTTCTGTTAAACAGCAGGGTGGACTCTGCCATCAGGGAATAGAACCATCCACGGGTCTGGTCTACTGCCTCGGAAATGAACTGAGCAGGGAACTGCTGCTCAAACAGATCCTTGTTCTCAAAGGGATAATGATGCTGAGCAAACGGCATTGCTCCTGAGTCAAACCAGCAGTCAATAACCTCCGGTACTCTCTTCATGGTCTTGCCGCATTTCGGGCAGGTGCAGGTGATCTCGTCGATGTACGGACGATGCAGCTCTACGGTCAGTGCTTTCTCATTTCCGCTCATCTCTTTTAACTGCTCACGGGAACCGATTGCTTCCTGATGTCCGCAATCCTCACACTCCCAGATATTCAGCGGAGTTCCCCAGTAACGGTTACGGGATACACCCCAGTCCTGGATATTCTCCAGCCAGTTTCCAAAACGTCCTTTACCAATGCTCTGCGGAATCCAGTTTACAGTTTCATTGTTGCGTACCAGATCATCGCGTACTGCAGTCATCTTGATGAACCAGGACTCACGGGCATAGTAAATCAGCGGAGTATCACATCTCCAGCAATGCGGATAGCTGTGCTCAAATTTCGGAGCATCGAAGAGGAGTCCCTTTGCATCCAGATCCTTTAATACTTCCGGATCTGCTTTCTTCACGAACAGTCCTGCAAACGGAGTCTCTTTTGTCATGTTACCTTTTTCATCTACAAACTGTACAAACGGAAGATCATATTTACGGCCTACCTGAGCATCGTCTTCACCAAATGCCGGAGCGATATGAACGACACCGGTACCATCAGTCAGGGTTACGTAAGTATCGCATACTACGTAGTGGCCTTTCTTATGCTGTTTTGCAGCCAGATCTGCTGCACACTGATACAGCGGCTCGTACTCTTTGCCTTCCAGATCCTTACCTTTATAGGTTTCAAGTACTTCATAAGCAGCCTCACCGTCTTTGGCAATTTTGCCAAGTACCGTATCCAGAAGCGCGGATGCCATGTAATATACATATCCGTCAGCAGCTTTTACTTTTGCATACTCCTCGTTCGGGTTTACACAGAGTGCCACGTTGGACGGCAGAGTCCACGGTGTGGTGGTCCATGCCAGAATATAAGCATCCTCACCTTTTACTTTAAAGCGTACCACTGCAGAACGTTCTTTGACATCCTTATATCCCTGAGCAACCTCGTGAGAGGAAAGCGGGGTACCGCAGCGCGGACAATACGGAACGATCTTGAATCCTTTATACAGGAGACCTTTGTCCCAGATAGTCTTCAGCGCCCACCACTCGGACTCGATGAAGTTATCGTCATAAGTAACATACGGGTTATCCATATCAGCCCAGAAACCAACGGTGCCGGAGAAATCCTCCCACATTCCCTTGTATTTCCAGACGCTCTCTTTACATTTGGTGATGAACGGATCCAGACCATACTGCTCGATCTGCTCTTTTCCGTCCAAGCCCAGAAGCTTTTCTACTTCCAGCTCTACCGGCAGTCCGTGGGTATCCCATCCTGCTTTTCTCGGTACATAGTAGCCTTTCATAGTACGGTATCTCGGAATCATATCCTTGATAACACGGGTGAGTACGTGTCCGATGTGCGGCTTACCATTTGCGGTAGGCGGTCCATCGTAGAAGGTATAAGTCGGGCATCCTTCTCTCTGCTCCATACTCTTTTTAAATGTGTTGTCTTCTTTCCAGAACTGTTCTACTTCTTTTTCTCGTTCCACAAAGTTCATGTCGGTGTTGACTTTGCTGTACATGTTCTTCAAACCTCCTTATTCCTAAGCCAGTGAACTATTCAGAGCAATTCGCAAAACCGCCTCTACGAGGCTTTTCTTTTGCTCATGTATGGCTTCTCGCCATATGAATTTTCATAAATATGCTCATTCATGTAAACATGATTCACATATTTATTGAAAATTCGCATTGCTCTGAATAAAAACAAAAAAAGCTCCATCCTGTCTGCAACAGGACGGAGCTTTATAGCCCGTTTATTAACCACCTCTTACAACATACCATCATATGCGTTCCCTGTAACGGAGGGACATCCGTCGAAGCTTACCTTTCCTTATATAACAGGGAAACTTTTCAGCCCGAGGCTCGGAAGTGATTTTCGAAAAATCCTGTACTTTCACCGGGCTCTCACCTTCCCCGGTTCGCTGGGCATTTCCAGAAATTTCTACTGTCTTCGTCACAGCCTTTTACACAAAAATCATTATAAGGGCGGTAAAATGCATTTGTCAAGGCTTTCCCGGCTATTTTATGAGTTCTCAGCCCCCAGACAGATCTCTTCAATCTCTGCCAGGCGGTCAATGTAATAATCCGCACCGGACTGGTCATACCCCAGGCGGTCATCCCTCTTACAGATGACAATTGCACCTGCGCTCTCTGCTGCCTGCAGGCCAAAGGTAGAATCCTCCACCACATAGCAGTCCTCCGGCTTTACACCCATCTTTTCCATGGTATAAAAATAAATTTCCGGATCCGGCTTACTGTGTTTAAAGTCCAGTCCGCTCACAATGATTTCAAAATACTTGGTCAGTTCCAACATATCCAGATTCTGAAGAACCTTATCCCGCGGTGATGAAGATGCCATTCCAATGTGAAACCCATTTGCTTTTAATTTTTCCATGAGCGGATAAATATCTTCATTTACAATGGCCTTCAAATCCAACGGGTAATCAATATTCACCTGATTACGTCCTTCATAATACTCCTCATAACTCATATCAAATCCCGGCACGTATTTCCGGAACAGCTCATAGGTATCTTTCCTGTTAGAACCGCAGGTCTTGATACACAATCCATCGGAAATGAAAAAACCGTTCCGCGCCATAAATTTCTTAATTCGTTTCTGATATTCCGGTTCGGAATCAATGATGACTCCATCCATGTCAAAAATAATATGATTTTTCATAACTGCTCCTGTGTTTCTTAATTCTTGTTTAAGATTGTGAACTTTTCCCCGGCTCCCTTGCATGGCTAACCGGAATCCTCTATAATAGTTAAATATAACAGATTTTCTAAAGAGGTAAAATATGAATTTTTTTAATAGATGTAAACATATAGTTCTGGTCTCCGTTCTCTGTGTGAGCACCGTTTTATCCATGCCTGTCCAGGCGCGCACCAAATCGTCCAAATCCAGTGCACAGAAAGCTGCCGAACAGGCAGCCGCAGCTGCTCTTCAGGCAGAAGTTGATGCACGTTATAATAAAGAAATCGAATCCAACTCCTGGGAAAACTGGCCGGCGGGTCCCCAGGTCTATGCCGAATCTGCCATTGTCATGGAGGCGTCCACCGGAACCATTCTCTATGCAAAAGGCATTGATGAGCAGCATTATCCCGCCAGTATCACCAAGATTATGACGGTGCTTCTGGCCCTGGAAAACTGCCAGATGGACGAGGAAGTGACCTTCTCCCACAATGCCGTTTATTCCATTGATTATGGAAGCAGCAGCATCGCCCGTGATGAGGGAGAGATCCTCACCGTAGAAGAATGTCTTTATGCCATTATGCTGGAATCCGCCAACGAATGCGCCAACGCTATTGCGGAACACATTTCCGGTTCCACAGAAGAATTCGCAAATCTCATGAATCAACGGGCTGCGGAACTGGGATGCACCAATACCCATTTTGCTAATCCCAGTGGTCTTCCCAACGCAGAACACTATACCAGTGCCCACGATATGGCACTCATCACCAGCGAGGCCACAAAACACGAAGAATTCCGCAAAATCAGTGGCACCTCCCGCTATATTTTGCGTGCCACCAACAAAAAATCCGAAGAACTGCTGATGAATAACCATCACTACATGATCTCCGGATATAAGACGTCCAAATATCTGGATCCAACCGTCTTCGCCGGAAAGACCGGATATACCACCGCTGCTCTGAACACCCTTGTCACCTGTGCCACCCGTAACGGCATGGATCTGGTAGTTGTCACCATGAAAAGTCAGGGTACCGCAGAAAAAGGCGTTCCCATTTATCCGGACACCCAGAACCTTCTGAACTACGCGACCGAAAACTTCCAGAAAATAAATATTTCTGAAAATGAAAGCAACTTTACCCTGGGACAAAATCAGCTGTTTGATGCCGGAAATGCTTTATTCGGTGATTCTACGCCATTGATTCAGATGGATACAGATGGCTACGTCGTGCTTCCGGTGACTGCATCTTTCTCCGATGCTTCACCAAACCTGAACTTTAACGACTCCGGTGATAACTCTGATGTGATTGCCACGTTAAGTTATACCTACGCAGGTCAGGCCGTCGGTTCCACCAATCTTTATATGACAGAAAATACCGACGCGCAGACCTTCCCCTTCTCTAACACGGAAACCTCCAGTGAAGAAGGAACTGAACAGAATTCCCCGCAGGACAATTCGCAGAAAAAGATTATCAAAATTAATCTCCGTCTGATCCTGTATGGGGTTGCTGCAATTATCTTTGTATTAGTCCTTATTTTACTTGGGAAAAAGATTTCGAAGGATTATTCTATCCATTTTGATTTTCTGACAAAATGGAGAAAGAGAGCAGACCGCAACTCTTTCTCCAACAAAAAACGGAAACGGTATAAGAGCAGAAAACGATGGAAAAATAATTTCTTTAAGAAATTTAAATAAGGGAGCGGTTATTCCCGTTCCCCTTCATTTGCTTCCTGTACGTGGACCTCTTCTGAGACCGCTCCATCGGCATACCTCACACGAAGTACTGCCTGAGGCCAGTTGAGGTTCACGATTGCTTTTTTCCGACGTTCTTCTCCTGCCTTATGAATCTCATCCAGCAATTCCTTCAGCACTTCTTTCGTCAGATATCCTCCCCGCCAGTGAAAATCAAGAGTTTTCCCCTTCTTCGCCGCCTGCAGGGACCGTTTATACACATCTTCCACTTTCGTAAAAGACAATTTCTTCTCTTTATAATAAAAATGACCGCCGTCTGTACAGGTCGGTGCCGGTGCAATCAACGGTTCATGATCCCGGAATATATTTTTATCATCCAGATTAAAATAATCATAGCGGATCTCTTCGTCACCCAGGCTGTTGTCAAAAGTCGCATCCAGATGGTAACAGTTTCCACCGATTTTCACAATATTCCAGGTGTGACGGTATTTAATGCCCTTCTCCGGGTTATTGCCACAGATCGCAATCACGTTCCAGATGCCCAGCGCGTCCAGAAGCACCTTTACAGATTTTGCAATTCCCTCACAGACACCGACCCCCTGTCCCAATGGTCCGATGATCTCATGAGAATAGGACTTTTTCAGTTTGTCATACCGGACATTCTGGCAGATAAAATCATGGACATATTTTTCCTTCTCCAGATCGGACATGGATTTTGCCGGACGCGCCAGTTTCTCCACACGAGACGCCATGGCCTTCTGATGCTCCCGGATCTTTGACTTCTCAAACAAATACTCCGGCAGTAAAATGAGATTCCCGGAATTCTCATAATACCGGTACTTAAATCCCGTCGCCCAGAAAATCTCCGGATGATCCAGCCGAAGCCAGAAGAAGATATTGTAAAGCTCCTCACCGCCAACCCGCGGCATCTGCCACTCATCCGCCAGATTCATGAGACACTGCTGCATGGCATAATAAACCGCCTGCTGCTGTTTGTTCAGTTTGGTATAGTAATAGGGTTCCATTTATATTTTCCTTTATGAAAACAACTTCAAAATCCGTCCTGCCAGCCTTATCGCCGGTGCGGATAAAATCAGATCAAGCGCCAACACTGCCATTCCGGCCAACATGCAGATATGATTAATCCAGCCTCTGGATGAGCAAAAACCCATGCAATATCCTTTTTTCCATGGCCAGAACAATTTTACAGATCTCCGGTTCAGAAGATCCAGTGCCAGATGGGATAAAAATCCCACAGCAAAATAAGGAGCCGCATCGGGGTAAATCACATCCATACAGGCAGTCAGCATTCCTGCTGCCAGAAATGAATGCATAAATGACCGGTGCGGTGTATCTCGCCCATAGAGACAGACCACCAGAAATCCCAGGATTCCTGTTACCAGCCTTGCAATACTGCTGTCCCGCATGAGCCGGTTATAGATTCCCACGTGGAATTTATAATCCAGAATCATGACCAACGCGGAAACTGCAATCACCGCCGCCATGATCTTATCTGCCTCCTGATGTGCCTGGGAAGTGCCGGAATCAATGTCACTGATCATGCTTCCAATAGCTGCTGCCCCGGCTCCGGCTACCAGCGAAGCCATGGACTGTGGCTGCAATACTGCCAGGCTTACTGCTGTTCCTACAAAAAAGTGTGTTCTTCCAAGCATAGTTGTTTCCTTAAATCCTTTTCGGTTTGCAGGAGCAGCCGATTCCCAGACCACCCGGTCCAATGTGACAGCTGACACCTAACGATAATTCATCACATACCACATCCATACCAGGGAATTCTTCCCGGATCTCTTTTACCCACTCATCAGAAGCTTCTTTTGTTGCACTGCTGGCAGCCAACAGATACACCTCGCCTTTTTCATATTCTTCTTTAAAATTCGTAGCAAACTCATTCTTCATGGCGTCAATCATTTCTTTTTTTGCCCGATGGAAACCATGGCATTTTTTATAGGTATCCAGCATACCAGTGCTGAACTGAAGCACCGGACGGATGTTGAGCACACTGCCGAGCGCTGCACTCGCCGCGCTGATCCGGCCACCGCGTTTTAAGAATTCCAGTGTCTCCACACCGATATAAATCATGCTTCTCTCTCTGGCTGCTTCCAGCATCTCTTTGATCTGAGCTGCAGAATATCCTTCTTTCACTAACTCCAGTGCATCCAGAACAGAACGCTTCTGAGTAGAAGAAACTCGACCGTTGTCTACGACAAATACTTTTCCTTCATAGGGTTCATCCTTTGCCAGCATCATTGCCGTGCTGCATGCTCCGCTCAATGCGCTGCTCAGCGGAATATAGATGATCTCCTCAAACTGCTCAAGTGCCTGATCCCAGAGCTTGCATACAGCATCCGGCGTTGGCTGGGAGGTGCTGACCTTTGCGCCGCCTCTTACCTTCTCAAAAAACTCATCCCTTGTAATCGTTACATCTTCATAGTAACAGACTTCATCCAAATAAAAAGGCATAGGCAAAAGCATAACTCCCAGTGCTTCTGCTTCCTGCGGTTTCATGCTGCTGTGACTGTCTGTTACAACACCTACTGACTTCATGATCCTTTATCTCCTCGTAATTCTACATCTTCTCTATGGTAACCTTATAACGTTACCATCCGATTATAAACTCAATTTAAATTTATATCGTTTTTATATTTCGGACAACCAGGTAAAAGGCCGCCCACGCGTTTCCTCATCTTGTATTTTTCTATATTAAGTATACAAATTTTAGAGAAAAAAACAACCAAGGCATAAAATTTATGGAATTGTATTAGTGCAATATACATTTTCCATCTGGCATGATACTATCGATACATTATCATGAACGATTTACGGAGGATATATGAAGAAAGTTATTTTTTTAGGAATCCTGGCTTCTCTTTTCTTTGCAGCTACCTTTATATTAAATCGCAGTATGAATCTGGGCGGAGGATACTGGATGTGGAGTGCAGGTCTTCGATATTTATTCATGCTTCCCATGAGCTGGATCCTGGCAAGCCGTTTTGGCGGCGCTGTAAAAGTGCTAAATGAAGTAAAAAGCCATCCCTTTCCCTGGTTTCTCTGGAGTACTGTAGGCTTTGGACTCTTTTATGCACCTCTGACCTGGGCATCCGTATACGGAGAAAGCTGGTTTGTTGCAGCTACATGGCAGCTTACCATTGTAGCCGGTATTTTACTGACTCCTCTCTTCGGAAAACAGATTCCTGTAAAGAACCTGGCCTGCTCCGGCATTATCCTGGCTGGTGTGTTCTTATTACAGACATCCCACTTTCATACCATGCAGACCACTGGAACACTGACTGCTCTGGGACTCATCCTCATCGCAGCCTTTTCTTATCCTCTTGGCAACCGCAAAATGATGGAATGCTGTCCGCCAGAATTTTCCACATTTCAGCGGGTGTTCGGCATGACGCTTTGCAGTATGCCCTTCTGGCTGGTGATCAGTTTCCTTGCACTGTCTTCACACGGTCTCCCTTCCTGCGGACAGACTGTCCAAGGTTTTATCGTCGCTCTTTTTTCCGGCATCATAGCAACCCTGCTCTTCTTTGAGGCCACGAATCGGTCCAGACATGATGCCCGGCAGCTGGCCATGGTGGAAGCGACCCAGTCTGGAGAAGTATTATTCACACTCCTTGGCGGAATCCTGTTTCTTGGAGACAGACTTCCCAGTATCACCGGTTTTGCCGGAATCCTACTCATTGTGATCGGCATGGTGGTCAACAGTTTCGCAGCTGCCAGTTAACGCCGCATAACTTCTTGACAGTCTTTATTTGCAGTGCTAAAATGCATCTATAAAAGATCGAAACAAAGACGTTTTGCAATTTTGCAAAGCGTCTTTTTTTGTTCTTTTTGGTAAGAGAGGAGGAAGTTTATGAAAGATCTGGTTCAACATACGGATCATGTGAATGAATTGCTCGCCAGATACGGTGTAAAATTTGGTATTTATAAAAACAATACATTTAAGGAACAGTTATTTCCATTTGATGCAATTCCCCGCGTGATCGAACATGAAGAATTTGAGCATCTGGAAAAAGGACTGAAGCAGAGGGTAAAAGCTCTCAATCTGTTTTTAAAGGATATTTACAGTAAGAAGCAGATTGTAAAAGATGGAGTTATTCCTGAAGAATTTATCTTTATTTCCAGCGGTTATCTTGCTGAATGCGAAGGTGTGGCACCGCCAAAGAATATCTATTCCCATATTTCCGGCATTGACCTTGTAAAAGGAAAGAATAACGAATGGTACATACTGGAGGATAATTTAAGGGTTCCTTCAGGCGCTTCCTATCCCATGATCGCAAGAGAGCTTTGCAGACGCTGTTCTCCAATAACATTCAATAAAACCCGTCTGGACGATAATCGTAATTATGCTTCTCTGCTCCGTGCCACTATGGATTATGTGAATACCGGCGGTCATAATGTAATCCTTACTCCCGGAAGATATAATGCGGCTTATTTTGAACATTCCTATCTTGCAGAAAAGACCGGTGCCCATCTGGTAAATGGTTCCGAACTCATCGTGGAAAACGATCATTTATTCTATCTGACAGCCACCGGCAAAAAAGAACAGGTTGGTGCTGTTTATCGCAGAATTTCAGATGAATATCTGGATCCCATGAATTTCAATCCAGAATCTCTGATTGGCATTCCACATATTTACGATGTATTCCGCAAGGGAAATGTTGCACTTTTAAATGCACCCGGAAATGGTGTTGCCGATGATAAAGGCATCTATTATTTCGTACCAAAAATGATCCGGTATTATCTGGGTGAAGAACCCATCTTGCAGAATGCCCCTACTTATCTGCCATTTTATGAGCAGGACATGAAGTATGTGCTGGAACATTTTGACGATCTGGTTCTGAAAGATGTTGCCGAGGCAGGCGGTTATGGAGTTGTTTTCGGAAATTCCATGACCAGAAAACAAAAAGAAGATTTTCTGTTATTACTCAAGAAAGAACCGAGAAGATTTATCGCGCAGGAAGTGATCGACTTTCAAGATCTGGATATTATGGATGAAGGAAAAATTGTTCCACGGAAAGCCGATCTTCGGGCATTCGTCCTGATGTCAGAGGAACCGGTTGTGTGGAAAAGCGGTCTTACCAGATTTTCCAGAAATCCGGATTCCTTTATTGTAAATTCTTCTCAGGGAGGAGGTTTTAAAGACACATGGGTATTATCTCAGTAGAACAGGCATCCAGATTATACTGGCTTGGAAGATATACAGAACGGGTATATTCCACTATCCGTATGTTTTTCAACAGCTATGACAAAATGATTGATACGGAACCTGACAGTTATATAACGTTCTGTAATTCTGTGGACATCCCGAATATTTATCAGTCCAGAGAAGATTTTCTGAACAGGTATCCTTTTGATGAAGCTAATCCGGATTCCATCATCAGTAATCTGAACCGGGCATATGATAATGCCATCGTACTTAGGGAAAGCATCAGCACAGAAGCGTTGTCCTACATTCAGCTGGCTGTCTATGAAATGAACCGGGCTGCCCAAAGCAAAGCTCCTTTGTTTGAGCTTCAGCACGTACTGGATGAAATACTGGCATTCTGGGGCAGCATTGATGACCGGATTGACAGCGAAGAGATCCGCAATATTATTAAGGCCGGAAAACGAATTGAAAGGGTGGATCTGTATGCACGGCTCGGTGCTGCAAATGAAGAAGTAAAACGTGAGGTTCACAGAATGATCCCTCGCGTAACCAAAAGCGGACTGCCCTATCAGGCAGAAAAGCTGGAAAAAGTACAACAGCTGGCAGAACAGGATCAGCTTGATTATTATCAGATTGTATCCAATGTAGAAACGATTTTTTAGAAGCGGATGCAGGAGTTATGAATCATGTATTTACAGTTTGATTATCAGATGCAGATCCGTTATTCAACACCGGTAGAACGGTGTTTCTATACACTTAAATGCATTCCAAAAGAGACCTGCAGACAACGACTCACAGAAACTGATATTCAGATGCATCCGATTTCTCATTGGTCTTATGGAACTGACGGCTGGAATAATCGGAAAATATATGGCTGTATTCCAGTCTCCCATGATCTTTTTTCTTTTCGTGTTCTTGGTAAAGTAGACATATCCGACACAAATTATGAGGAAGAAGCCGATGCATCATCTGTCGGAATTTATCGGTATCCTTTTGGCAAATGTATTCCAGGACCATCTTTGTTACAATACTTTTATTCCCTTGATCTGGCGCGCTGCAAAGATACCATGGAAAAAAGTCTGAAGATCATGAATTGCCTGCACGATCACTTTTCCTATGTTCCGAACCAAACAAATCCGATGACCCGGGCAGAAGAAGCCTGGAATCTTGGAATGGGTGTATGTCAGGATTTTGCGCATATTTTTATCACCCTCCTTCGCCTTGCCGGAATACCTGCCCGGTATGTATGCGGACTGCTTACAGGAGAGGGGGCAAGCCATGCATGGGTTGAAATTTTCTGTAATGGAAAATGGTTTGGGCTTGACCCGACAAATAACTGTATCGTTCATGCCCATCATATTAAATTTGGAGATGGAAGAGATGCATCAGAATGTACGATTAACAGAGGCATCATTATCGGCGGCGGATCTCAGACGCAAAAGGTAGACGCCATTGTAAGATCAATTCAATAACATCAGAAAAGAGATTGAAAGAAAATGATAGAAACGATTGCTTCAGTCGGACTTCCCGTTGACGAAGTTCTGAAAATCAGAAAAAATAGAATTATGCCAGAGCAGAAATCTGCATCCATGCACAGAATCAGTATTGTTACCGGAATTCACGGTGACGAGCTGGAGGGACAGTATATCTGTTATGAACTGCAACGACGAATTCAGGAACACAAAGAATACTTAACCGGGATTGTCGATATCTATCCGGCAATGAATCCACTGGGAATTGATTCCATCACAAGAGGAATTCCTGCTTTTGATCTGGACATGAACCGCCTTTTTCCAGGAAATATCAACGGAAATATGACCGAATACCTGGCAGCGGAAATGATCCGGGATGTAAAAGGCTCCGACTGCGTACTGGATATTCATGCAAGTAATATTTATCTTACGGAAATTCCGCAGATCCGAATCAATCAGCTCCATGAAGAGGCACTGCTGCCGCTTGCCCAAAAAGCCAATGTAGATTTTATATGGGTCCACGGTGCCAATACAGTTCTGGAATCAACCTTCGCTTACAGTCTGAACAGTATCGGAACTCCGGTACTGGTAGTAGAAATGGGTGTCGGCATGAGAATTACTCGAAATTATGGGGATCAGCTCGTAGACGGAATTTTTAATCTGATGAAAAGTCTTGGAATCTGGATCGGAGAAGTCTCTGAACCACGCAAAGCAATTATCTCTAAAAATCCTGATGATGTAAGTTATCTGAATGCAAAAGTAAGTGGAATTTTTCTTCCTTCGGTCAGTCACTGGGAAATATTAAAGAAAGGGGATCTGATTGGTCAGATCATAGATCCTCTGGCAGGAACTGTTCTAGATCAGGTAACCGCACCTGTTGATGGGATACTGTTTACCATCCGTGATTATCCTGTCGTCGGCGAAGGTTCTCTTATGGGCCGGCTTCTGAGAAAAGAGGTATATGAAAATGGTTAAAAGAGTGCTTTACAAGATGGATGGATTGTATCGTGACGATTTCCGGATAACAGGTTATGAGTTCGGCAAAGGTAAGAAATCCGTATGTATTGTAGGAAGTTCCCGCGGAAATGAAATCCAGCAGATTTACTGCTGCTCAAAACTGATCCGAAAATTCCGGCAGTTGGAATCGGAAGGAAGAATCAGTGAAGATCACAAAGTATTAATTATTCCTTCCCTAAATCCATATTCTATGAATATTCAAAAGCGGTTCTGGCCTACGGATAATACCGACATTAATCGAATGTTTCCCGGCTACGATCAGGGAGAGACAACTCAGCGTATTGCAGATGGTGTATTTCGCGAGATTTCTGAATATCAGTTCGGAATCCAGTTTACCTCTTTCTACATGCCAGGTAATTTTATCCCTCATGTCCGTCTGATGGATGAAGGTTACAGCAAAACTGACATTGCGTCTCAGTTTGGACTGCCCTATGTCATCGTGCGGAAAGTACGTCCCTATGATACGACAACTCTGAATTACAACTGGCAAGTATGGAATACACAGGCATTTTCTCTATACACTACTGCCACGGAACAGATTGATCCCAATGGTGCCGGACAGGCAGTACTCGCTGTCCTGAATTTCTGTTCCATGCAGGGAATTGTTCAATATAATGGGCCTTCACTGATTCCGTCTAAAGTGGCAATGGATACGGATCTTATATCTGTCCGGACTTCTGAATCCGGTATTTTCGAGCCGCTTGTAAAAGCCGGCGAACAGGTTGCCATCGGTCAGCCCCTTGCAAATATTATCCATCCTTATGAAAGTGAACTGCTTGAAACTCTTTATGCGCCTGTTACGGGAACCATATTTTTTATCCATAATGAACCATTAACTTATGCAAACACAGCAGTCATTAAATTGATCTGAACTGAAAAAGCAACCGCTTATCATAATTGGCCTATGATAAGCGGTTGCTTTTTATCCTGTTTATTGGCAGTAAACTGGTTTCTTAAATATTCAAAATTTTCTCTGCACGTTTTACTTCTTCTTTTGTAGGAGGCAAAACGTCTGTCAGAGAATAAGGAATTCCGAGCGCTTCCCATTTATGGACTCCCATCGTATGATAGGGGAGAATCTCCACCCGTTCCACGCCTTTTAATTCCTGAAGGAAGGCATGAAGCGCTTCCAGTCCGTCCTCTGAATCCGTAAGACCCGGTACAAGTACATGCCGGATCCACATGGATTTTCCATGTGCGGACAGGTATTTGGCAAGTTCCAGAATATTCTGGTTATCCTGTCCGGTCAGTGCTTTGTGCTTTCCGGGATCCATTTCTTTCATATCCAGGATGAAGAGGTCTGTGACATCCATCAATTTCTGAAAGGATTCCAGATAATCCGGATCTGTCCGGAAGGGACCTCCACTGGTATCCAGGGTCGTGTGCACCTGATGCTCTTTGGCGATGGAGAAGAGATCTGTTACAAATTCCATCTGGAGCAGTGCTTCGCCGCCGCTGACGGTAATTCCACCATTCTTTTTCCAGTAAGGTTTGAAACGGTACAGCTTCTGAAATAACGCTTCTGCTTCCCATTCCGTCCCGCCTGTTTTTACCCAGGTATCCGGATTGTGACAGTACCGGCATCGCAGATTGCATCCCTGCAGGAAAGCAATACTGCGTACGCCCGGTCCGTCCACCAGCCCAAAGCTTTCAATTGAATGCACTCTTCCTGTCATTACAGTGTCTTATGGCAGGTACGTGCGATAACATCCAGCTGCTGTTTCTTTGTCAGAGAAATGAATTTTACCGCATAACCGGATACACGGATGGTAAAGTTCTGATACTCTTCCTTCTCCGGATGCTCCATGGCATCGATCAGTTTCTCTGTACCGAATACGTTTACATTCAGATGATGAGCATCCTGCTCGAAATAACCATCCAGAATCTGAACCAGATTTTCCACTCTCTCGTCCTCACTGTGTCCCAGTGCGTCCGGGCTGATGGTCTGGGTGTTGGAGATTCCGTCCAGTGCCCAGTGATACGGCAGCTTCGCAACAGAGTTCAGAGATGCCAGAAGACCGTTCTGCTCTGCGCCGTAGGATGGTGAAGCGCCCGGAGCGAAGGAAGTAAATGCTTTTCTTCCGTCCGGTGTTGCACCGGTTGCTTCTCCGTATACGACGTTAGAGGTAATGGTCAGTATAGAGGTACTGGGTTTGGAGTCGCGGTAGGTATGACGACGACGGATCTTGTCAAAGAAGGTTCTTAATAACCAGGTGGCAAGCTCGTCAGCCCTTGGATCGTCATTTCCATAACGCGGGAAGTCTCCCTCTATTTCAAAATCTTTGGTAATGCCTTCTTCATCGCGAATGATCTTTACTTTTGCATACTTGATGGCACTTAAGGAATCCACCACATGGGAGAATCCTGCAATACCCGTTGCAAAAGAACGTTCGCAGTCATTATTGATGAGCGCCATCTCGGCTGCCTCATAATAATATTTATCATGCATGTAATGGATCAGATTCAGCACATTGACATAAATGTCTGCCAGCCAGTCCATCCACCAGTCGAATTTCTCAATGACTTCATCATAATCTGCATATTCAGAAGTAATGCGTTCCATCTTCGGTCCGCACTGGATTCTGTGTTTCTCATCAAAACCGCCATTGAAGGCATACAGCAAGGTCTTTGCAAGGTTAGCCCGGGCACCGAAGAGCTGAATCTCCTGTCCAGTTTTCGTTGCAGAAACACAGCAGCAGATGGAATAATCATCGCCCCACTCCGGTTTCATGACCTCATCGTTCTCATACTGGATGGAACTGGTGTCAACAGAAATCTTTGCCGCGTATTTCTTAAAGCTCTTCGGAAGGCTCGGACTGTAAAGTACAGTCAGGTTCGGCTCCGGGCTCGGTCCCATATTCTCCAGAGTATGAAGGAAACGGTAATCATTCTTCGTTACCATATGTCTTCCATCCAGGCTGGTTCCGCCTACTTCCAGGGTCACCCAGGTCGGGTCACCGGAAAAGAGCTGATTATACTCCGGAATCCGGGCAAATTTTACCATACGGAATTTCATGGTCATATGGTCGATGAGTTCCTGTGCCTCTGCCTCAGTCAAAATACCTTTCTCAAGATCTCTCTGAATATAAATATCAAGGAAGGTGGAGATACGTCCTACGGACATGGCTGCACCGTTCTGGGTTTTTACTGCTGCCAGATAGCCAAAATACAGCCACTGTACTGCTTCTTTTGCATTTCTCGCCGGCTTGGAAATATCGTATCCGTAGATCTTTGCCATCTCTTTCATCTCGTTCAGAGCTTTCAGCTGCTGGCTGATCTCCTCTCTCATGCGGATGACTTCATCATACATATTTCCACAGCCTGCACGGTAATGAGCCACTTTTTTTGCCTCGATCAGGCGGTCAATTCCATAGAGAGCCACACGGCGGTAGTCGCCGACGATACGTCCACGTCCGTAGGTATCCGGCAGACCGGTTACCACATGAGTCTTTCTTGCCAGACGCATTTCCGGGGTATAAGCTCCGAATACCGCATCATTATGAGTCGTCACATACGTCGTGAAGATCTTTTTCAGTTCCGGATTAATCTCATAACCGTAGGTCTCTGCTGCCTTGGTTGCCATCTTGATACCGCCATACGGCATGAAAGCTCGCTTTAACGGCTTGTCCGTCTGCAGTCCTACGATCTGCTCCAGGTCTTTCATCTCTTCATTGATGTAACCCGGACCATAAGCGGTCAGACCGGAGACAACTTCTGTCTCACATTCCAGTACGCCGCCTTTTTCCCGTTCCATTTTCTGAAGCTTCTGCACTTCATTCCATAATTTCGTGGTAGACTCGGTCGGTCCTGCTAAAAAGGATTCATCTCCGTCATAGGGAGTATAGTTCTTCTGGATAAAATCGCGTACATTGATTTCTTCCTGCCACATTTCTCCACGGAATCCGTCCCAGGCTCCCTGACTGTCAAATTTTCCCGGTTTTGTCATCGGCATCGTCGGTGTTCCTCCATATTATCAGAATTATTTAATAAATTTTACTTCCGGATAGATTTCTTTCTTTGCTTCTTCTTTTCTCTCGTTGAAAGCTACTTTGTTCTCCTCGAACAGATTGCGTCCCTGTGCATCGATGGATACGATCAGCGGACCGAATTCTTTTACTTCATTGCACCATAAGGTCTCCGGCATACCAAGCTCATCCCAGTGATGCTCTTTGATCTTTACTACCTCGGTAGCTGCAACGACTGCACAGCCTGCCGGGAATACACAGTGAATTGCGCCAAACTCTTTGCAGGCACGCTCGGTGTTCGGACCCATTCCGCCTTTTCCGACAATGACTCTGACACCGGTCAGTTTTGTAAACTCATATTCAAATTTCTCCATACGCATGGAAGTAGTCGGTCCTACGGAAACCATTTCATAATCATCCTCAGTTCCCTCGATCTTACGAACGATCGGGCCTGCATGGAAAATAGCCTTATCTTTGATATCATACGGAAGCTCTCTTCCGTACTCTACCAGACGGCGGTGTGCCACGTCACGGCAGGTCATCAGATCACCATCCAGCCATACAATGTCACCGATTTTAATATCTTTCAGATCTTCTGCGCTTACCGGTGTAACGAGAACTTTTTTATCTCCTCTAATTTCAATCATGATTCTTACCTCCGCTTATGCATTGAATTTCCAGGTGGAATGGGTATCACAGGTTACAGACAGATCTGCATTTACAACCAGATGTCCGCGACGGTGAGACCAGCATCCTACGTTAACAGCAACTCCGATGGTGGACGGATGACGTGCAGTATTCTCAATATTTACACCCATAACGGAATATTTTCCGCCCATACCCTGCGGTCCAAGACCAATCTTATTGATACCGTCTTCCAGAAGTTTCTCCATCTTTGCTGCGTTTGCATTCTCATTGTGAGATCCGATGGGACGCATCAGTGCTTTCTTGGAGTTCAGTGCTGCGGTCTCTACAGAAGTACCAACACCAACGCCTACCAGCAGCGGAGGACAAGCATTCAGTCCGTAAGTCGTCATCTGATCCAGTACGAAATCAGTAATTCCTTCATATCCTGCACCCGGCATCAGAACCATGGCTTTTCCCGGAAGCGTACATCCGCCGCCTGCCATGTATGCATAGATTTCACATTTATCACTGTTCGGTACGATATCCCACCATACAGTCGGAGTTCCTTTACCAACGTTTCTCTTGGTATTGTACTCATCAAAAGTCTCTACAGAGTTGTGTCTTAACGGAGTTGCGAAAGTAGCCTGTACAACAGCCTCTTTCAGCAGGCCTTCCAGCTCATTGATATACGGGAAGTTGGTTCCGCATTTCAGCCAGAACTGAAGAACTCCGGTATCCTGGCAGCTCGGTCTGTTCAGTTCTACCGCCAGTCCCTGGTTCTTGGTCATGGTCTCATAGAGAACCTTCGGAAGTGCCGCGGTTTCCTGGGAGCCCAGCTCTTCCAGTTTCTTTACCACATCATCCGGTAATTTTTTTCCGATATGGCCTACGAAATCAGCTACCATATCTGTCAACTGTTTTACTCCATTTTCCTTAGTCATTTCTATTACCTCCTGATATTATGAATCATTAA
>CAVFMZ010000027.1:0-27875 GCA_963623675.1 Firmicutes bacterium CAG:176
ACGCCCTTCTGGGAAACTCTTTCTCGTTCTGAGGAAAGTTGGTATACCCTTACCAACAAACATCACCTGTCTCATAGTACTCTCCACCGTTTAAAGCATAATATGGATGTCTCTACCAAGACACTGAATGATCTGTGCCGTATCCTGCACTGTAATATCTGTGATGTGGTAAGATATATTCCGTCTGATACGGATCAGTTTTTATGATACAGCATTATTATATCATACTGTGTGTTAATTCAAGTTTTGAATAAAAATACGCTAACTCTGCTATCATAAAGAGTGATTACCTTTACAATAACAGAGGCAGCGCATGATTTGTTATATCTTTAAATGTTTCTTCACATACTCCACAAACTGTTCCGCCTCTTCCGGCAATGCTCCGCGAAGCCGTTTTACATAGCCAAACGTCATGCTGTCCTTCATGCCGCGAATGGGAATCGCATGGATATCACCCTGCCCGGTCAGCAGATCGGGAAACAGCGCACTGCTGATATTGGCAAGAGGCGTCGTCCGGATGACCTGTGTCAGAAGACTGCGGTTATTGGTCACCATCACCTGACCCTGATTCTGATAATAAAGATAGTCCATTCCGCCTTCCATCAGGTGCATATCCGGTCTGCTGTAAGAGTCCTGGCTCTGCACATATTTCAGAGATTTCAGATCCCGCTCCGATACGCTCTCTGCACAGTAAAGCGGATTTCCCGGTCCTACATAGAGAAGTGGTTCCGTCTGGCAGATCGTCACGAACTCCAGATGTTTCCGTTCAATCATCTGAAGATACGCCGTCATCCGCCTCTGATCTGCATAGAAAAATCCAATATCAATGGTATGGTGGTGCAGCGCCGGAAAAATTTCTTCCACCGTGCTGTCCTGATACCAGACTTTCAGGCCATTCTCCACACCATCTTCACAGTAAGCACTGAAAAGTGCTGCAAACCGGTCACCGGCAGCAGAAGCCACATGCAGTACCTTCTCCTCTTCTTCCTCTACTGCATGAATCTTAGCAGCATCCACCAGCATATTGCAGGCATACTCATAGATCTTCTTACCGGCCTCTGTCACTTCCACGCCCCGCGCTTTCCGTTCCAGAATCTGTACGTTCAGTTCCATTTCCAGTGCCTTGATGGATTTACTGATATGCGGCTGCGTGGTATAAAGAATATCTGCCGCTTTCTTGAAGCTTCCGCTCTCTACACTGACCACAAAATACTGCAACTGTTTCAGATCCATGATTACCCCACCTTTCAGCAATTCTGCTATTTAGAAATATGTACTGCATCCCAGTGCCAGAGCGCCAGGAAAGAAGTCCCTGCCGCAATCCACGACACGATATAAATCACAACGATACATTCCATCGTTCCATAGACCGGAAGCACCAGCAAGATACCGATCACCCGCAGCAGGCAGATGGTCAGCAATGTGGTAATCATGGGCCGTATGGTGTCTCCTGTACCACAGCAGGCACCTGAGAGGGCTTCCGCAATGGCATAGGTGAAAAAGAACGGCGCCATCATCCGGCTGTAGGTTCCCACCAGGACTCCCAGGGAGACCGCATCCTGGGCGGATACAAAGAGCGGCGTCAGGATCTGCGCAAAGAAGAACAGTCCAAAGCTTATCAGCATCACTACACCTGCAGACATGGAAGCACCCACGGCGACTCCCTTCCGGATCCGTTCCTGATTCTTCGCACCCAGGTTCTGTGCCACAAAGGTAGTCAGTGCCGGTCCCATGGAATCGGACATGAGCCAGATCAGCATATTCAGTTTATCACAGATTCCCCAGGCTGCAATCTGATCCGTACCCATGGTATTCACACCGGCCTGTACAATACTGTTTGCAATGGGGAACAGCATGGACTGCAGTGCCAGCGGAAATCCCATCCGGATCATCTGTCCCATATGTTCCACGCAGAAATGGGGCCACCACAACGGCCGTTCATCTTTACCGATCTTCAGGGTCTTCCTGAGCATGGTAAAGGTAAGTACCACGCTGACCATCTGGGAAAATACCGTAGCAAGGGCTGCACCGGCCACTCCCAGATGCAGCACACCTACCAGAAGAAGGTCGCCCGCGATATTAATGACCGCACAGCAGATCAGCACATACAGCGGTCTTTTGGAATCTCCGTATGCACGCAGGATTCCAGCCGCCATATTATAGAGCACCATGGACCAGATACCGCCAAAATAAATGCAGGTATAGATGAGCGCCTGTCCGTAGACTTCCTCCGGTACAGACATGACATTTAACATCCATGGAGTCAGAAGAACGCCTCCGACGGAACAGAGCACACCCAGAATCACAGCGACGGTGCAAGCGGTACGGATGGAACAGTGCATCTGTCTCTCATCGCCGGAGCCGTAATGCCCGGAGATCAGGATCGTTGCCCCTGAGGCCAGACCATTCATGAAATTGATCGGGAACTTAAACAGCGTATTTACAGAATCAATGGCTGCCAGTCCCAGTTTTCCGGTGAACTGGCCTACCACTACTGCATCAATGGTTACATAAAGCTGCTGAACCAGACTGCCCATAATAATGGGCAGCACAAAGAACAGCAGTCCTTTTCCAATACTTCCATGAGTGAGGGTATGTTTCTTCATCCTTATTTCCTTCTCTGTACTGCGGAATCATAGTCCCATGCAGCAGCAAGTTCTTTCAGGTCATCTAAGGTTGCATCCGGATTATGTGCCTTGCATACACTCAGCAAATCCTCATAACTGTAAGCGTTCAGCGCAATACCGGAAGCCAGCTCGTATTTCTTCTCAAAATCCTGATAATCCGTGGAAATCCAGAAGCCCTGCTGGATGGCAACGGCTTTTCCGTCTTCCCGGAAATCTTCTGCATAACCGGTCATTGCATTATATAAAGCTGCGAAAGCCGGCCCGATGATGGACTGGAATTTACCGCACAGATATTTCAGATTGCCGTTTCTAAACAGCTCTCCGTTGCTTTCTGTATAACAGTCAATAATTCCAAGTTCGGCATCTCCCAAGGAATCAGCAATACTCCGCAGCGGAATCACGCCCATGACAACACCTGCCGGATCCTTTTCATATTCGGCAATTGCCTGCTGTCCTACGCTGGTTTCCCCTACGAATCCCGGATAGACGCAGACCTTCAGGTCACCGGCTTCCAGATGTACCGGCTCGGATGTCACAGCAAGCTCTTCGCTTGTCTGCTCAAACTGTACGCCATAAACCTCCTGAAGGGCATCCAGTATTCCCATGGTACGCTCTTTATGCATGACATTAAAGGAAGCTCCGCCGCTGACCAGGAAATAGCTGTCGGAGGATTTCTCCTGGGCAAAGTATACGCCCATATCATATCCTGCCTGATATTCTATCTCATTACCCGGTCCGAAATAACCCAGAAAATACGGATTATCCTCTACCAGGGCAAAGGTATCCGGATCCGTCGTACTGGAGGGACGGATATAATAGACTTCATTCTGTGCACACAGCTCCACTTCTTTTTCCAGATTATAACTATTGAAAGAGAGAATTCCTTCCACGCCTGCATCAATCGCATCCTGGAGGAACTTCATCTCTTCTTCCTCGCTGGATACTCCTGCGGAATACAGAAAATCAACATCTGCGAACGTGCCTGCAATATAGCTTTCCAGATATTTCCGGAATGCCTGTACCTGTTCGTCCTGCAGGTCATAGACAACGACACCGATTTTATGGGTTACCGTCTCCTGCTCAGAGACATTGCTGCTGTCACTGTCCCCCGCACTGCTGTCATTGCCGACACTGTTTCCGCAGGAAGTCATAGCTAACACCATGGTCAATGCCAACAAAAATGCAGTAATCTTCTTCAATTTTTTCACTTTTATTTTCCCTCCTTGTCAAAAAGATGACAAGCTGCTTCATGATCTTCACCGATCTGCCGAAGTACCGGTTTCTCACTGGCACACTTTTCGGTTGCATGCGGACACCGTCCCTGGAACGGGCAGCCTGCGGGTACATCCAAGGGGCTTGGTGCCTCACCCTTGATGCTCTCGATAGGTTTACTGAAATCCATACCGATATCAAAGATGGATCCCATCAACGCCCTTGTATAAGGATGTCTTGCATGCTCAGCCAGGTCTTTCGCCGGAAGTACTTCCACTACATTTCCCAGATACATGACCGCTACCTGATGGGCGCAGGACTGAATCAGGGAAATATCATGGCAAATAAATCCGATCGTAATATTTTTTTCTTTCTGAAGCTTTACAATCAGTTCAATGATCGTCTGCTGTACGGATACATCCAGTGCAGAAGTTGCCTCATCCAGAATCAGGATCTCCGGTTCCAAAGCCAGCGCACGGGCAATTGCCACACGCTGACGCTGTCCACCGGACATATTGTGCGGATAACGGTCTGCGAAATCTCCCGGCAGCTCTACCATCTCCAGAAGGCGACGGCAGGCTGCATCCTTCTCGCTCTTCTTAATCCGGTTAAAGTTCAGAAGGGGTTCGCATACAATATCCCGGATCTTCATCTTCGGATTGAAGGAAGAGGTCGGATCCTGGAATACCATCTGGATGTTCTGACGGTTCTGACGCAGTTCTTCCCCTTTTAATTTGGTAATATCCTTGCCGCGATAGAGAATCTCTCCCTCGGAAGGAGTATCCAGTGATACCAGGAAACGCATGAACGTAGATTTACCGCAGCCGGACTCACCTACCAGTCCCAGTGTCTTTCCTTTATAAAATTTCAGATTAATATCATCATTGGCAACCAAAGTACGTCCGCCGGACGCCGGGAAACGCCGGGTGATGTGCTTTGCTTCCAGAACAACTTCATCATGTTCAAACATAAGATTCCCCTCCCATAGAAGGTACCGCGCTTAACAGCCTGCGGGTGTAGTCATTTTCTGAATGATGCAGGATATGGTCGCGGTCACCCTGATCCTCAATATGACCATTTTTCATAACCACAATATAGTCAGACATATAAGCTGCAACACCCAGATTATGGGTGACAACAATAATACCGGTGCCATAGTCTTCTCTTAATTCCATCATCTGACGAACAATCTGTGCCTGTGTGGTTACATCCAGTGCAGAAGTCGGCTCATCTGCCAGCAAAAGCTTCGGCTGATAAGTCATACCCATGGCAATACCGACACGCTGACGCATACCGCCGGATAACTGGAACGGATAGGAACGCATGATATTGTCCGGGCTCGGAAGACGCATCTTTCCAAGCATCTCTTCGCCTTTTGCCCATGCATCCTTTTTGGAAATCTTCTCATGGGTCTGCAGGTATTCGGTAAATACCGCGCCAATTTTCCGGGTCGGGTTCATCATGGCACCGCTGTCCTGGAAAATCATGGAAATCTCACTGCCTCGCAGATTTCTCCACTGCTCCGGTGTATTTTTAAGAAGGGAAGTTCCGTTAAAAAGAATATCTCCCCTGGTTACTTTACCGCCTCCGGCAAGCAGTCCCAGGACTGCACGGATGACGGTAGTCTTACCGCTTCCACTCTCTCCTACCAGACTGACGATCTGACCAGGCGCCATATCGAGACTGAAGTCTACGACGGTAGGTACATCTTTATAAGAAATCGTAATATTATCAATTTTCAGCATTCCCTGTCTCCTTACTCTGCTCTCGGGTCCAGGATATCCCGAATGGAATCTCCCAACATATTAAATACCACAACGACAAAGAAAATTGCAAGACCCGGATACAGCATCATCCAGGGTGCAGACTGCATACATGCACGGCCTTCATTCAGCATATAGCCCCATTCCGGTGTGGGCGGCTTTGCACCAAATCCCAGGAAGGACAGGGCTGCGATCTCCAGCATCATACCACCTACGTCTGTAGCCGCGGTGATAATCAGCGTCGGCAGTGCGTTTGGCAGCATGTAACGAAGCAGCATGTACGGTGTCTTAGAACCGGTTACCACGGCTGCTGCCACATAGTCACGGTCACGGATCTTCATCACCAGGCTTCGTGCCAGACGGGCATATTTGGTCCAGTTTACCGCTACAATTGCGATGATCGCATTACGGATACTTGCACCCATGATACCTGCCACTGCCAGAGCCAGAACCAGGCCTGGGAATGCCAGCATCATATCCGCAATACGCATGAGAACTGCATCAACAACACCGCCAAAATAACCGGCAATGACACCTACTACGCTTCCTACCAGGAAGATCAGGACAACGACACCAAAGGTAGAAGTCAGGGAAGCGCGTGCTCCGTAAATCACACGGGCATAAATATCACGGCCCATCTTATCAGTTCCGAAAATATGCGCTTTGCTCGGTGCCTCCAGTGCCTCTGTCAGGGAACCTTTCAGCGGATCCACGCCTGCAGTCAGTACCGGTGCAAAAATAGCTGCCAGGATAATCAAAATGGCAAGAATTCCAAAAAAGGTAAACTGCTTATGTTCTTTCACAAATTTTAACGTCTTTTTCATGTTCTCACCTCTTCAAGCGCATCCGCGGATCGATATAAATATAGGATGCATCCACAATCAGGTTAATCACCATATAAATCAGTGCCATCCACAGTACATAGCCCTGAATCAGGTTATAGTCACTGGAGGTGATCGCAGTTACAGCCAGGTTTCCAAGTCCCGGATAAGAGAAGATCACCTCTACGACACTGGTACCGCCAAGAAGGCTTCCGATGGACAGACCCAACATGGTAATCAGGGGAAGCAGTGCATTCGGGAATACATTTTTCCAGATAATCGTGGAACGTTTTACACCTCTGGCTTCCGCTCCGATGACATAATCCTGACTCAGCTCCTCCAGGACTGCCGTTCGTACCTGTCTGGTATACTTGGCCGCCATTGCAATGGCCAGTGTCAGAGCCGGCAGGAACAGACTCTTAAAATCACCGCCGGAAGCAATAACCGGGAAGATCTGAATCTGCACACAGAATAATAACATCAGAAGAAGACCTACCCAGAAGTTCGGCATTGCGCATCCGACAAAAGTCACCGCACGGCAGATATAATCGATGATGCCGTCTTTATGCAAAGCGGAAGCAACGCCCAGCGGCACTGCCATAATCAGCATCAGAATCAGGGACATGAGTGTCAGCTTCAACGTCGGCAGTACACGAGCCGCCAGAAGTTCTACAACCGGTTTGTTCAGGCTGTAGGATTTTCCAAAATCTCCATGGAGACAGTTAAACAGCCAACGGAAATACTGGGTGAAAAACGGATCGTTAAGACCCATCTCATCCCTGGTCTGCTGTACCAGTTCTTCCGTCGGCATGACACCGGTAGCGGAGAACATGTTACGAACCGGATCTCCAGGAGAAAGGTATGTCAGCAGGAATGTCACGAAACTGATACCAATCAATACAATCACAATCTGAAAGATTCGGCGAAGAATCTGTTTCTTATTCAAAACAATGGCTCCTTTCCATTCAAAATAAAGTCGAAAGAACCCCCACCCTGGCCGCCGCTAGGGGCACGGATGGGGGTAATAAGTTCTTGATCTTACTCAGCCGGGGTAATCTCGGTGGTCAGCCAGTAGTAGTCTGCCGTATGGATATGTGCATTTCCTACATTTTTGGAGTAGATCATGGAAGAGTTGTAATATCCGTCGATCAGAACAGCTGCGTCATCTACCAGAATCTGCTGCATCTGGAAGATCAGATCTGCACGTTTGTCCTCATCCATCTCACTCTTCAGCTGCTCGAACAGCTCGTCGTACTCCGGATTGGAGTATCCACAGTAGGTGGTGTCGGTTGCCCAGTTTGCCATGTAAGCATACGGGTCGCCGGTACCTACCGTGATCCAGTTGTTGTTGTTGAAGTCATAGTCTCCGGCAGCAAGTTTGCTCCACTGGTCATCAGAGCTGCCGTAATCTGCGGTACATCCGATACCGATCTCTGCCAGATACTGGATATGAGCATTGGAGAAATCGTTCAGCAGACGGTTCTCATAGGAAACATAATGCAGGTTGATGTTCTGTCCGTCGATCTCACGGATTCCGTCTCCGTCGGTATCTACGATACCGGCATCGTCAAGGAGCTTCTTCGCACCTTCCGGATCATAGGTATACGGATTGGTCAGCTGATCATAACCGTAGCTTAAGGTAGACGGCAGTACGGAGAATCCCGGAGTATACAGGTCTCCGATGGTCTTGGAATGGCAGATGGTATCATAGTCAATACCCATCAGGATTGCCTGACGCAGAGTCTTGTTACCAAGCACACCGTCAAAGTTCATCCAGCTGAATCCACAACGAACACCGGAAGCGATGTCTACAGTGAAATCAGGGTTATCCTTGAAGTCCTGAATATCAGATACGTTGGTGATGTTCTCTACCAGGTCTACCTGTCCACTCTGCAAAGCCATGGTCTTTGCAGAAGCATCGCCCATATACATCAGTTTTACTTCATCATACGGAACTTCCTCACGGTAGTTCGGATTTGCTGCCAGATCATAACCAACACCTACGCCGTTGAAGTTCTCAACCATGTACGGACCGGTTCCGATGGTACCGTTATCAAAGTTCTCGGTATCTGCCACGTCAACGATTGCCATGGTCGGATGTGCCAACTGTCCCGGAAGGTTTGCATACGGCTGGGTGGTCTGGATAGTCAGGGTGTTTGCCTCATCATCAGCAATGATGGTTGCCTCAAACTCCAGATATTTCTGCGGTTTTGCAGAGCCGCTCGGTCCCATCTCTTTCAGATATTCAAAGCACTCTTTTACTTTGGTCGGAGTCAGATCACATCCATCAGAGAATTTGATGCCGTCTTTCAGGGTGATCACCCACTCGGTATGCTCATCATTTACGGTATAGCTGTCAGCAAGCCACGGCTCTACTTCCATGCTGTCGTTGAACTTGAACAGACCCTCGGTGATACCGTAACGCATGGCATTCCATCCACCGTTCTCATCGGTAACGGTATTTACAATACCATCGGTATACATCTGGCATCCAAATGTAAGAACCTTCTTGTCACTGCTGTCGGCAGAAGTGCTGCTGTCGGAGCTGCTGCTACTGCTGCTGCTTCCACAGCCTGCCAGCAGGAGAACTGCTGCCAGAGTTAAACTGATACATCTTTTACTGTTTTTCATAATCTTATTCCTTTCCCCTTCATTCGTCAGCATTCCACTGGTCATTCTGCCGAGTCCCTGTTACCGCACAAAAAAAGCCGGATATACATCCGACATTATTCTCACCCCTTATATATAACCCTTCCCTTTTTTAACATGGAAACATCCAGGTAAGAACATTCTCGTCTTCCGCAAGAATTCTTTCTGACTGAAACAAGCAGGTCTCCTGACTTAAGCCTCCATACCTTGGCGCCTTCCCGGTATTCCCCAGTGGCATCTGCTTTTGGTTCCGCTATTACAGTGACGGGATCGTTCCGGACTTTCACCGGATTCCCTTTTCATCGAATCTATATTCGAACTTGTTTCTCTATAGTTTAATTACCGATCGTATGAACGTATGTGTATATATTCACACTTTCTTCACAATTTGTCAATTACCCATATATTCCTTTTTGTTATACGATAGGCTTCGTTTTCTCTTGATTTGTCACAGATTTCTTTGTTTTTATAGCCATTTACCGATTCCGTTCTGTCATATCTTACCAATCATTCGCGTAAATGGGTCTTAGTCACCGATCATATTCGCTCTCTATCTATTCCATTTTGACATATATAACATTTCTTTTAAATTTTACGCAGATTTTACCAATTGCAGCATATAGCTTTCACATAACCGTTTTATACTTGCTTCAGAAATGGAGGAATACACAATGAAAGCACTCATTTTAAAACACGCAAAAATTTATCTCCTGCTCTGCTGGCTGATTCTGTGGACCATCGGTTCTCTGATCGGCCTTCCCATAGCAGCGAACACTCTTTGGGTACTGGTAGTTGGATACCTGGCAAATGTCATCTGGCTCATGCGATTAACAAGTGAAATCCCACCGCAGGCAGAAACAACACGCCGCGGTGAGAAACTCTATTCCCGTACAATCGTCGAATCATAACCTGCCTCTTTCAGTTTCTTTTTCATATGTTCTGCATTGCTCTTTTGGGCGTAGGCGCCTACCTGCACCCGGTACAGGGATTCCGGATCTGTATCCTTCGGACTGATGGATGCCCCGTGAATCCCCTGAGCAATCAGCATCGCCACATCCGTCTTTTCCGCAATCTTACAATCCGCTGTTGAATCACAGAAAAAGCTTTCCACGATAACCGCCGGCGCTTTTGTCTGTGCCAGCATATAAAGATTCTCCCTTTTCTGAATTCCCCGGTCTTTAAATACGGTTGCCAGCTGCGTTTGGATCCGCTGTGCAATCAGTTTCCCTTTCTCTGATTGATACAGGACTTCACATCCACGCCCATTATGCTGCATGGACGCATTTAAATGCAGTTCCACTACCAGATCATAGCCGCCATATTTTTCCTCTTTTAATTTGTAAGTCCGTTCTTCTGAAGATCGATGAAACTGAAGTTCCGGACAGATCAGAAGCTTTACTTCATGCTCCGCGGACTGCAGATATATTTTCACCTGCTCTGCAATTTCCTTATTATATGCATATTCCAGGATTCCTCCGTATGGACGTCCATCCGCACTGGTGCAGCGGCCATTTTTCAGGATACTGTGTCCTACAGACAATAATATTTTCACAGAATGCTCCCTCCTGATTATGATTCTTCTTTTTCTGTATCTTTCGTATTGTCCGCATCTCCCATCTGTCCCATCGTCGTTTTCAGCTGTTTCACAATCGGAATCAGAAATCCAGGAACACTGATGCCAATCTCCACCATATTTTCCAGAATACTGATCAGCTCATTACAGATAATCCAGATGGTCACAATTCCGGCAACCAGAAAGGAAATGGGTGGCTTCCATCCAAACGTCCCCGACGCATAGGCAAGCAGCGCATCCATAATCGCACCCACCACAACCAGCAGCCACATGGTTACTTTTTTCAAAATGCCTTTCATACTTTTATAGGAACTGATTCCATCCTTTCGATATTTCGCCGCAATCAGCCCTGTGGCATAATCAATCACATTGCAGGCCACCATCAGCAGCACCGGAATATAAAGCACTCCCAGAATTGCAGTCAGCATGCTTGTCAGAGCAGTTATCAGCATTTTCGCACTGTTCAGATTCATTCCCGTTCTCTCTTTTTCTTTATACTATGTGAAATGGGATAAAATCGGCACAAAAATACCACTGGCCTGGTGACCAGTGGTATCAATTTCTACTCCATTATCCATTTTTCTCACAACAGTTTCCTTTAATCCCCGTATCAAATTCCGGATTCATAATATAGAAGTTCTTCGCATCCAGATTCTCCTGCACTACGCGCAGTGCTTCCCCAAAACGCTGATAATGAACAATCTCTCTTGCTCTTAAAAATCGGAGCGGATCTGCCACTTCCGGATCTTTGACTAACCGAAGCAGGTTGTCATACGTCGTCCGGGCTTTCTGTTCCGCAGCGAGATCCTCCGTAAGATCGGTGATGGCATCCCCCTTGGACTGGAACTCGCAGGCATTAAACGGAATACCGCCTGCGGCCTGTGGCCACAGAGCTGTGGTGTGATCCACGTAGTATTTATCGAAGCCGGATGCTTTCAATTCTTCCATAGTCATGTTTTTCGTCAGCTGGTAGACAATGGCGCAGATCATTTCCAGATGGGCCAGCTCCTCCGTTCCAATATCCGTCAGCGTTGCCATACATTCCCGATACGGCATAGTATATCTTTGCGCCAGATACCGCATGCTGGCACCCAGTTCGCCATCGGGACCGCCCAATGGTATGTTGGTCAGGCCGCGCAGCATAGGATATAGCAATCGCACCTTTTCAGGAGTTCTTTGTATGAATGCTGCCGCCTACATCCGTGTCTCCACCGACGATCAGATTGAATTTTCACCCGCCAGCCAGTTGTCCCACATCCGCACCTATGCGGAACATCATAACCTCCTGCTGCCGGACTGCCACATCTACATGGATGAGGGGATCAGCGGAAGGACAGCCACTAAACGCCCTGCCTTTCTGCGCATGATCGCGGCCGCCAGAGAGACGCCCCATCCCTTTGACGTAATTCTCGTCTGGAAATACTCCCGTTTTGCCCGCAGCCGTCAGGACAGTATTTTCTACAAATCCCTGCTCCGCCGGGAATGCGGCATTGACGTCATCTCCGTTACTGAACCCTTGTCCGACGATCCCACCTCCATTCTCATGGAAGCCCTTCTCGAAGCCATGGATGAATACTATTCCGTCAATCTGGGGCAGGAAGTCCGCCGGGGTATGCAGGAAAAATTCAAACGCGGAGGCGTGGTCTCCATCCCGCCCTTTGGTTATCAGGTGGTGGACGGTCAGTTCGTCCCCGATCAGGTGCAGGCTCCTTATGTGCCCCTGCTCTATCAAAAGTTTCTGGCCGGAAGCACCTGCCCGGAAATTGCACGCTTCCTCAACATCTCCGGCATCCACACTTCCCGCGGAAATCCTTTTGACGGCCGGGCAGTCCGCTATATTCTCGCCAACCCTTTCTATATGGGAATTCTCCGCAGACAGGCACATCCCTCTTCCGCCCATGACCATTTCTATCAGAACACAGAGATGGATTACGTACAGGGCACCCACACACCGCTCATCTCTCCTGCCCTCTTTGAGCAGGTACAAAAGAAACTGAAAAAACCCGCAGACTGACATCAGCCTGCGGGATCCTCCTAAACACTTATCCTTCGTGGAATGCTTTCAGATAGATTTCTTTGATCTCTGACATCAGCGGGTATCTCGGATTGGCACCGGTACACTGATCGTTGAAGGCATTCTCCACCATCTCATCCAGGGTTGCCATGAAATCTTCTTCTTTGATTCCGTAATCTTTAATCGTGCGTTTAATACCAACTTTTGCTTTCAGATCTGCAATCGCCCTGATGAAGTTTTCAAAGACTTCGTCATCATTTGCTCCCTGTACGCCTACAAATCTTGCCACCTCACAGTATCTTTCCTTTGCGTGCGGATACGGATACTGGGAGAAGGTTCCCATCTTCACCGGAGCCGGATCTGCGTTATAGCGCATTACCAGTTCAATCAAAAGCGCATTGGCAACGCCGTGAGGCAGGTGATGATAGGCACCCAGCTTATGCGCCATGGAGTGGCAGACACCCAGGAATGCATTGGCAAACGCCATACCTGCCATGGTAGATGCATTGGCCATCTTCTCTCTTGCCACCGGATCATTGGGGCCATTGTCAAAAGCACGCGGCAGATAATCGAAAATATTCTTGGCTGCCTTCAATGCCAGGCCATCAGTGAAATCCGTGGCCATAATGGAAACATAAGCCTCCAGCGCATGGGTCAGTGCGTCGATACCGGATGCACTGGTCAGACCCTTCGGCTGGTTCATCATATAATCCGTGTCGATAATTGCCATATTCGGAAGCAGCTCATAATCAGCGATAGGCCACTTGGTTCCGGTATCTGCATCGGTGATGATTGCAAACGGGGTTACCTCAGAACCGGTACCGGAAGAAGTCGGGATTGCCACAAACATGGCTTTCTCACCCATCTTCGGGAATACATAGACTCTCTTACGGATATCCATGAAATCCATGGCCAGATCTTCAAATGCGCACTCCGGATGCTCATACATGAGCCACATGATCTTTCCTGCATCCATTGCAGAACCGCCGCCCAGTGCGATGATCACATCCGGTCCGAAAGCACGTAACTGCTCTACACCTTTTCTTGCAGTCTGCAGAGTCGGGTCTGGTGCTACTTCGTGGAAGCAAGCATAGGTAATTCCCATCTCATCCAGTTTATCCGTGATCGGTTTTGTATATCCATTTCCAAACAGGAAACCATCTGTAACGATAAATGCTTTTTTCTTATGATAATAGGTCTTCAGTTCATCCAGCGCCACCGGCAGGCAGCCCTTCTTAAAGTATACCTTCGGCGGGGTCTTGAACCAGAGCATATTTTCTCTCCTTTCAGCTACAGTCTTGATATTCATCAAATGCTTCACATTTACATTTTCTGATACAGAGTTGCCGCCATAGGAGCCGCATCCCAGTGTCAGGGAAGGCTGCAGTTTGAAGTTATAGAGATCTCCGATTCCACCGTGGGAAGACGGGGTATTCACCAGAATACGGCAGGTCTTCATCCGTGCTGCAAGCTGTGCCATCTCCCCGGTCTCGGAAGGATGTACATAAAGGGAAGAAGTATGTCCATAGCCACCGTCTTCAATAAGCCGCTCAGACATATCCAGGGCAGTTGCAAAATCTTTCGCCTTGTAAAGTGCCAGCACCGGAGATAATTTCTCATGTGCGAATGGCTCTGCCGGATCTACAGAATCCACTTCACCGATCAGGATCTTGGTATCTTCCGGAACCTCAAAACCTGCCAGCTTTGCGATAGCAGCTGCTTTCTGACCTACAATCTTCGCATTTACCGTGCCATTTTCATTCAGAATAATCTTCCGCATCTTGTCGAGTTCGGACTTATTCAGCATATGACAGCCACGCTTGATAAATTCCGCACGTACCTGATCATAAATATCTGCAATGGCAGTTACCGACTGTTCGGATGCACAGATCATACCATTATCAAAGGTCTTGGAATGGATTACCGAATAGACTGCCGTCGGAATATCACAGCTGCTGTCCATGATAACCGGTGTATTTCCAGGTCCCACGCCGATGGCCGGATGTCCGGACGAATAGGCTGCTCTCACCATGCCCGGACCACCGGTTGCCAGAATCACATCCACAGATTTCATCAGAAGCCCTGACAATTCTATGGTCGGCTCCTCCACCCATCCAATGATGCCTTCCGGTGCACCTGCTTTTACTGCCGCATCCAGCACAACCTTTGCCGCTGCGATGGTACATTTCTTTGCACGCGGATGCGGACTGATGATAATTGCATTTCTTGTTTTCAGACAAATCAGGGTCTTAAAGATTGCCGTAGATGTAGGATTCGTAGTCGGAATGATCGCCCCCACCAGACCAAGCGGCTCTGCAATCTTTTTAATGCCGTAGGATGTGTCTTCTTCAATGACACCGCATGTCTTTACGTTCTTGTAGGCATTATACATATACTCTGCTGCGTAATGGTTCTTGATTACCTTGTCTTCCACAACGCCCATGCCTGTCTCTTCGCATGCCATCTTCGCCAGCGGAATACGCTGTTTGTTGGCTGCCATGGCTGCCTCGAAGAAAATTTTATCTACCTGCTCCTGTGTGTAGGCAGCAAAAATCTTCTGTGCTTTCCTCATGGCTGCAATTTTCTCCTGCAGAAGTTCCGCGCTGTTCTGTACCTCCGGTACTTTCGTTGTCTCCTGATTTGCCATAAAAAACCTCCTTCTTTGATGGAATAAGAGCCCTCACCCCGTGTGATCTCTTTAGGTAAATTCTACCATAAACCCATCAAAAAAGGAAGTTAATTTTCTGCAAATTTATAAAATTGTCTGATATTTTTGTGACATATATGATAATTATATAACAATTATGATAAAATAATCACAATTATCGCAGCTGCTTCTTTCTCAGCAGATAGACCGCCGGTACCAGCATCGGGAAGATCTCCAGACGTCCTGCCAACATATCAAAAATCAATACCAGCTTTGACAGATTCGAATAAATCGAAAAATTACAGGTCGGTCCAACCATGGAAAAACCAGGTCCTATATTATTCAACGCAGATGCAACTGCCGTAAAGTTAGACACTCCATCAAAATTATCCAGAGAGATTATCAGCACAGACGCAACAAAAATCCCCAGATAAGAGATCAAAAATACATTGATGGAACGCTGTACCTCATGTTCCACTGCTTTTCCTTCAAAACGAATCTTTCTGACATTTCTGGGATGCATAATATATGCAACCTCTTTCATAACTGACTTTGCCAGAATACAGATTCTGGATACCTTGATGCCTCCTCCTGTGCTGCCTGCACAGGCTCCGATAAACATCAAAAGAATCAAAATGGACTTGGAAAATTCCGGCCACAGATCAAAATCCGTACTGGCAAATCCTGTGGTCGTAATGATGGAAGCCACCTGAAATGCCGCCTGACGTACAGTCAGTTCCACATTTCTCACCAGATGATAAATATTAAAAGAGATCAGTGCGACTGCTCCCAGAATAATTCCAAGATAAGCCCTTGCCTCCTCACATTTTAGCCCATCCCTGAATTTTTTTACATAAAACAGAAAATAGACATTAAAATTCACTCCGAACAGGATCATGAATATCGTCAATATCCACTGAGTCGCTGCATTATAATCCGCTGCTCCGCTATTCAATACCGCAAATCCACCGGTTCCGGCTGTAGCAAAAGTCAGGTTAACAGAGTCAAAGGCCGGACATCCCGCAATCAACAATAATATCAGCATCACGACCGTCAGAAACAAATAAATTTCATAAAGGATTTTCGCTGTACTGCGTACTTTTGGCACCAGCTTACCCACAGAAGGTCCCGGACTCTCTGCTTTCATGAGGTGCATACTGGAAGCACCTCCCATAGGCAGCAGAGCCAGCATAAATACCAGAACTCCCATACCTCCTACCCAATGAGAAAAGCTTCTCCACATCAACACTGCCCTTGGTACGACTTCCACATCCTTTAAGACAGATGAACCCGTGGTGGTGAAACCAGATACAATCTCAAAAAGAGCATCCACCGGATTAGGAAAGGAGCCGCTGAAGTACAACGGAATTGCACCGCAGATACTTAAGGCCGCCCAGCAAAGAGCCACACTTACATATCCTTCTGTTGAAAAAATCGTGGTATTTTCCGGCCTCTTTCCTCTCAGCAAAAATCCGACCAGCAGGCAGAATGCCGCTGAACCCAGAAAAACCTGAATACAGTGCAGTTCACGATACACAACCGCAGTCAGAACAGGAAGCAACATGAGTATAGCTTCCAGCATGACAATGCTTCCAACAATATGTCGAATCATTCTCTTATTCATTACGTTTTATCACCTCTGACTAATGAAGATTCACCGCTGCTGACGGCTTCTTCAGAATATCCCGGATATCCTTAAATGCGCCGCAATTTGTTGTGATAATTACCACTGAGTCTCCCTCTCGAATACAATCCTGACCTTTCGGAATGATGATCCGCCCTTTTCGGTTAATGGCGCAGACCAGGATATTAGGTTTGATATCCAATTCCTGCAGCGGAATGTCTGTCACTGCACTTTTCCCGCGAATGATAAATTCCAATGCTTCCGCATTTCCGTCAATCAGACGATACAGAGTCTCCACATTACTTCCAATGGAATTCTGCATGGCACGCACATACTGCAAAATAGTCTCTGAAGTAATATGTTTTGGATAAATCAAGCTTCCGATCCCAAGAGAACCAATGATCGTATCAAAAGTATTCCGATTCACCTTGGTAATTTTCTTCGCCTTGCTCATGCTCTTGGCATAAAGAGACAGCATGACATTTTCCTCATCCATGTTGGTCAGAGCCGCAAAGCCTTCCGCACTTGCCAGACCTTCCTCAGCCAGAAGCTCCCTGTCCGTTCCGTCTCCATTGATAATCATGGCTTTGGGCAGCTGCTCGCAGAGACGTTCACATACTGCACGGTCTTTTTCCACGATCTTGACCTGAATGCCCATTTCCAGCAGACGCTTTGCCAGATAGAAAGAAATCTTTCCACCGCCGATAATCATGGTATTTTTTACCTGATTCGTTTCAATCCCAATGGTTCGGAAGAACCGGCTGGCATTTAACGGAGAAGCCACAACCGAAATCATATCTCCGGTTTCCAACGTAAATTCTCCTCCCGGAATCAGAACTTCATTTCCACGCTCCACAATGCACACTAACACCTCACATTTGGATAAAGTCTCCAGATTGCGGATCTTATAACCACATAGCGGATTTTTCTCCTCCAACTGAAAACGTAAAAGTTCAATTCGTCCGTTGGCGAAAGTATCAATATCAATAGCCGACGGAAAACGCAGCAGACGAGCCATCTCCATGGCAGCCGCCCACTCCGGATTGATGACCATGGACAACCCCAGTTCATCCTTAATATGATGGATTTCATGATGATAAACCGGATTCCGCACTCTGGCAATAGTCTGACAGCCGCCCGCTTTTTTGGCAATCAGACAGCAGAGCAGATTTACCTCATCCGCATTGGTCACGGCAATCATCAGATCTGCCTTATCCACCCCTGCATCCATCTGGATATCATAACTGGCTCCATTACCAACCACGCCGCGCACATCCGCCGTGTTGGTTACCAGCTGAATACTCTCCGGCTTTAAATCAATCACCGTGATGTCGTGTTTCTCTTTGCTGAGCTGCTCTGCCAGTGCCCGTCCGACTTTTCCGCAGCCTGCAATAATAATGTTCATGTTTAAGCCTCCCGCATTTTATATAGCTGTCACTAATATAACACCGTATGACAAAAACTGCAATCATCTCCTGCCATTGGGTCCTCCGAACTGCGTAATGATCAGCTGTGCCAGCTTCGGATTCGGATTGGAAATATTCACCGGATACTGCAGTCTCTTCTCATAACTCCACATTTAACAGTTCCCTCCTTCCCATGGCCAGGGCTGCTGAATCCAGTCCCATTTTCCTCTTGCACCGCACGCCAGATCGACAGTAAGCGGCCCGTACATGGCCGCATAGTCCTGCAGTGCCTGCCTTCTAAGCTGTGTATATTCCTGAAAATACTGAAGAGCCGCCGGATCGGACGGATGGGTATCCAGATAAAGATTTGCCTCGTGCGCTGCAAAGCTGACCATATCCACCCATTTTAACATCTGCTGTCTGGTCGGTGTATTGGAAGCCATTATCTGCATCCTCCTCTCACGCCGAGAAACGGCTTATTCAGTTCCGGGAAAATTGTTCCGCATTCCAACCCTTTTTCCGGGTCATACAACATGCCCCATCTCTGCCAGGGAACATAGGCCATTGCCACCGGGTAGTCTTCCCCTTTCAGAAACCCGGACTGGTTCCAGTTTCCGGCACATCTCTGATAATTTTCCAATGATTTCAGATCCTTTCTCATTCTATCTGTTTTATCCTATGTCCGAACGCAAAAAAGGTGATAGAAATGAATCTACCACCTTTTGATGACATATACTATTATTTTCTGTGTTCATGTGTGAACAGATGATCCTGACAATATTCATAATTGCCCGCACATTTGGAGCAGTAACGGAATTCCAGATCTTCGCCATCCTTCTCCGTTCTTCCGCAGATGGCACAGCGGTGATGAGTATTGCTGACTCCGGTTACATGTACCCGCTTATGATAGATTTTCCGGCGATGTACCTGCTTTGGTGAAAACTTGTTCCGGTTGCTTCCCAGGAAGAAAATAATAAAGTTCAGAAGCGATACCAGCGCCGCAATACTGTTGGCCGGAAGTGCCATAATGCCTGCCTGCAGTAAAGAGAACCACAGGGTACTTCCCACCGGCACGATAAATCCTGCCGCAATGGTAATGGCGAAATAAGCACCTTCAATGATTCCCAGCCATTTTGCTTTGATGGGAATCATGAAAAACAGCAGAAATTCCGCATCCGGGAACAATGCCACATATACAAAAAACAGTGACATATTTAAATAAAAAGAACCCATCTGGAAATTCATTCCAAAAATCAGGTAAATCAACAGGCACGCCACCACATGAAGCAGCATACCGGAGAAGAAATACAGGTTAAACCGGAAAGCTCCCCACAGATACTCCAGCGTCTTTCCAATCATGTAATACAGATACAATGCAAATAAAATAAAGAAATAACTGCTGTTCGGCGGCTGAATAATGAAAGTAAAAATTCGCCAGATCTGTCCATGCAGAATGGCATTGGCATCCAGTGCCAGGTAATTGGTGTACAGCTGCGGCGATACAATATCAATTACAAAACCGATAATATACAGTATAATGACATAATACATCAGATTGGGAATGGCATATTTCCCGTATTTACGTTCCAGCTTATCCAGCCATTTCATAGTTTTTCCTCCATAGAATCTTCTGCCTTATGATAAAAAACATTATAATTTTTTGGCGTATGTTTGTCAACGCGTACAGAATCTTTACAAAAAATTTATGGACTTTCCCACTCTCTTCCAATATAATGTAGCATGTTTTAGACTAAGGAAAAATATAGACTTAAGGTGGATATCCCGCCAGGAACAGGAATGATTTTATGAACAAATGTTACAGACTTGGAATTGATATTGGATCTACTACTGTAAAGATTGCGGTACTGGATGACGAAAACAAATTTTTATTTTCAGATTACGAACGGCATTTTGCCAATATCCAGGAGACCCTGGCAGACCTGCTGGAAAAGGCAGTGAAAACCCTTGGACCTATCGATATGTATCCGGTTATCACCGGATCCGGCGGACTGACCCTTGCACAGTATCTGGACGTTCCTTTCGTCCAGGAGGTTGTAGCCGTTGCCGAGGCGCTGCAGACCTACGCGCCGAAGACGGACGTGGCCATTGAGCTTGGCGGTGAGGATGCCAAAATCATTTATTTTGAAGGCGGCAACGTGGAGCAGCGTATGAACGGCATCTGCGCCGGAGGTACCGGTTCCTTCATCGACCAGATGGCGTCTCTTCTGCAGACCGATGCCACCGGATTAAACGAATATGCAAAGCACTATCACTCTTTGTATTCCATTGCGGCCCGCTGCGGTGTATTCGCAAAGACGGATATTCAGCCTCTGATCAACGAAGGCGCAACAAAAGAAGACCTGTCTGCCTCCATTTTCCAGGCAGTGGTCAACCAGACCATCAGCGGCTTAGCCTGTGGTAAACCGATCCGCGGTCATGTAGCATTCCTGGGAGGACCGCTTCACTTCCTCTCCGAACTTCGCGAATGCTTTATCCGTACCCTGAAGCTGGATGAAGAGCACACGATTATTCCGCAGTTCTCTCACCTGTTTGCAGCTTCCGGATCTGCACTCCTCTCCAAAAAAGAAAAGTCAGTCTCCGCGGAAGACATGATCAAGCGCCTGCACTCCAAAATTCAGATCGCATTTGAAGTGCAGCGTCTGGACCCGCTGTTCCACGATCAGAAGGAATTTGATGAGTTCAGTGATCGTCATGCGCAGGCAAAAGTAGTGAAAAAAGATCTGGCCACCTACGAGGGCAACTGCTTCCTCGGTATCGACGCCGGTTCTACTACTACCAAGATTGCTCTGGTGGGTGAGGATGGATCTCTTCTGTACTCTTTCTACCATAATAATAACGGAAGTACCTTACATATTACGCTGGAAGCGCTGAAAGACCTTTTCTCCAAGCTTCCGAAAAAGGCACATATTGTCCGCTCCTGTTCCACCGGATACGGTGAGGCGTTGGTCAAGGCAGCTCTTATGCTGGACGAAGGCGAAGTTGAGACAATTTCTCATTACTATGCCGCTCAGTTCTTCGACCCAGATGTAGACTGCATTCTGGATATCGGTGGACAGGATATGAAATGTATCCGTATTAAAAACCATACGGTTGACAATGTACAGCTGAACGAGGCCTGTTCCTCCGGCTGCGGTTCCTTCATCGAAACCTTTGCCAAATCCCTGAACCTTTCCATTCAGGATTTTGCTCAGGCTGCTCTGTTTGCAAAGAACCCTATCGACCTGGGAACCCGCTGTACCGTATTTATGAACTCCCGCGTAAAACAGGCCCAGAAGGAAGGGGCCGGTGTAGACGATATTTCCGCCGGACTTGCTTACTCTGTTATTAAAAATGCGCTGTTCAAGGTTATCAAAGTATCCGATGCTTCTTCCCTCGGAAAGAACATCGTCGTACAGGGCGGTACTTTCTATAATAATGCAGTCCTGCGAAGCTTGGAAAAAATCGCAGACTGTCAGGTTACCCGTCCGGATATTGCCGGCATCATGGGAGCTTTCGGTGCTGCCCTGATTGCCAGAGAGCGCTATGAAGGTCAGGAGACCACCATGCTCACCAAAGAGCAGATGGAAGAACTGCAGTATTCCACCTCCATGACCAAATGTCACGGATGTACCAACAACTGCCGTCTGACCATCAACAAATTCTCCGACGGCCGCCGCTATATTTCCGGTAACCGCTGTGAGCGTGGTCTCGGAAAAGAGAAAAAGAAAAATCCGGCTCCGAACCTGTTCGCTTACAAAGACGAGCGGCTTTTCTCCTACGAGCCGTTAAGTGATGAAGAGGCTGCACGTGGACTGGTAGGTATTCCTCGTGTACTGAATATGTATGAGAACTATCCGTTCTGGTTTACCTTCTTTACGAAGTTAAAATACCGGGTTGTTCTTTCCCCCATGTCCACCCACGAGCTCTATGAGCAGGGAATTGAATCCATCCCCAGCGAGTCCGAGTGCTACCCGGCAAAGCTGGCCCACGGACATGTAAAATGGCTCCTGCAGCACAACATCCCGTTTATTTTCTATCCCTGCGTTCCCTATGAACGCCCGGAGTTCAAGGATGCCAACAATCACTACAACTGTCCGATTGTTACTTCCTATGCGGAAAATATTAAAAATAACATGGAAGAACTGAAATCCGACCGTTATGATTTCCGGAATCCGTTCTTAAGTTTTGAAAGCCTGGAGATCATGACCAATCGTCTGATCGAGGAATTTTCCGGTGAGAAAGGCATGACTGCTCAGGAGATCACCGATGCGGCCAAAGCTGCATGGGAGGAGCTCCGTCAGGCAAGACTGGATATCTGCAGGAAGGGTGAGGAAACCCTCAAATGGATCGAGGAGCATCATGCTCATGGTATCGTTCTGGCAGGCCGTCCGTATCACGTAGATAATGAGATTAACCACGGTATTCCGGAACTGATCAACAGCTATGGCATGGCCGTGCTCACCGAGGACAGCGTCTCCCACATTCATGAGGAAGACCGCCCGCTCCGCGTCATGGACCAGTGGATGTACCATTCCCGTCTGTATGCGGCCGCTGATTTTGTAAAAACCAGAGACGATCTGGATCTCATCCAGCTCAACTCCTTCGGATGTGGTCTGGACGCCGTTACCACCGATCAGGTCAACGAGATTCTTACCAATTCCGGTAAGATCTACACCTGCCTGAAGATCGATGAGGTCAACAACCTGGGTGCCGCACGTATCCGTGTCCGCTCCCTGCTGGCTGCCATCCGTGTCCGTGAGAAGAACCATGAAAAGAGAACCGTTGTTTCCTCCGCTTACAAACGTGTGATCTTCACCGAGGAAATGCGGAAAGAATACACCATCCTCTGCCCGGATATGTCACCGATTCATTTTAATCTGCTGGAAGCTGCATTCCGTTCCTGCGGATACAAGATCGACGTACTGCCCCGTGCAGACCGTACCGCGGTAGACCTTGGATTAAAATATGTAAATAATGATGCCTGCTATCCGTCCCTCTTAGTCATCGGACAGATTATGGAAGCAGTTCTTTCCGGAAAATATGACCTGACTAAAACAGCCATCCTCATTTCCCAGACCGGAGGCGGCTGCCGTGCATCCAACTACATCGGCTTTATCCGCCGTGCACTGGAAAAAGCAGGACACCCGGATATTCCGGTTATCTCCATCAACTTAAGCGGGTTGGAGAAGAACCCGGGATTCAAATACACACCGGAAATGCTGTTCAAGGGACTGTACGCACTGGTATTTGGTGATCTCTTTATGAAAGTTGTCTACCATACCCGTCCTTATGAGATGGTTCCGGGCGAGACCAACAAGACCTACGAACGTCTCAATGGACGCTGCAAGGCATTCCTCATGCAGAAGCACCCATCCTGGAGAGGATTCAAGCAGCTGTGTAATCAGATTGTAGACGAATTTGACCATATTCTTGTAACCGAGGAGCAGAAACCCCGTGTCGGCATCGTCGGCGAGATTCTTGTTAAATTCTCTCCGTCCGCTAATAACGGACTGGTAGATCTGCTGGAGTCTGAAGGCGCCGAGGCTGTTGTCCCGGATCTCATGGATTTCCTGCTCTACTGCTTCAAGAACACCGAGTTCAAGGCGCAGTATCTGGGCAAGAAGAAAATGACTGCCCGTATGGGACGCCTGGGAATCAAAGCCCTGGAATTCTTCCGGAGTCCGGCAGACAAAGCGCTCCGAAAGAGTACCCACTTCTCTCCGGCTTCCAATATCGACCATATGGCAGATATGGCATCCGAGATTGTATCTCTTGGAAACCAGACCGGTGAGGGATGGTTCCTGACCGCAGAAATGCTGGAGCTTATCGAAAATGATACGCCGAACATTGTCTGCACCCAGCCGTTCGCCTGCCTGCCGAACCACATTGTAGGTAAGGGAGTGATCAAAGAGCTGCGGCACCGTCATCCGGATTCCAACATTGTCGCTATCGACTATGATCCGGGCGCCAGTGAAGTAAACCAGCTGAACCGTATTAAGCTGATGCTCAGTACCGCTTATAAAAACCTGGCAAGAGAAAAAGAGGCATAAATCATACTGGCCGTCAGAGCCACCCCTGCATATAAGGCTGTTGGCTATCAGGGTCGCCTCTGCATATAAGAGTGCTGTATGAATCCGGAGCGGACATAGACGACGAAAAGTCCCTACGAGGAGAACACATTTATGTGTCCTAATCGTAGGGACTGTTTGTTGGCTTATGTTCCGATACGCTTCATACGAGCCTTATATCCAGAGGCTGGCGGATCGGGTTTTTGATTTGCAGTAGTGAGTAGTGTTTACTCCTCGAACGGGATAACTGCTCCGTCATATTTCTCATTGATGAAGTTCTTGATCTCATCGGATTTCAGAACATCTACCAGTGCTTTCACACCTTCGTTATCCTCATTACCCTCTTTTACAACGATAACGTTTACGTAGGTCTTTGCTGCTTCGGAATCGGATTTCTCATAAGCGAGTGCATCTTTTCCTACAGAGAAGCCTGCCTGCAGTGCATAGTTTCCGTTCAGGACTACATATGCAACTTCGTCTACAACTCTGGCTACAGACTCAGCTGCCAGCTCTTCGATCTTGATGTTATGCGGGTTCTCAGCAATATCATTAACGGTTGCTTCCAGACCTGCACCATCTTTCAGAGTGATGATGCCGTTGTCCTGCAGAAGCAGAAGGGCACGTGCCTCGTTGGTGGTATCATTCGGAACTGCGATGGTGTCGCCATCTGCAATGTCATCAAGGCTTGCTTTGGTTCCCGGATAAATTCCGAACGGCTCGTAATGAATCTTGCCAACCTCTACCAGATGGGTTCCTTTTTCCTCATTGAAGCTGTCCAGATACGGTACATGCTGGAAATAGTTTGCATCCATCTCACCGCTCTCTACGACTTCGTTCGGAAGTACATAATCATCAAACTCGGTTACTTCCAGATCCCATCCCTGCGAAGCCAATATCGGTTTTGCTGCTGCCAGAATCTCTGCATGCGGGGTAGCGGAAGCTGCTACAGTAATGGTTCCTTTGGTTTCGGTTGCTGCTGCGTCAGCGCTGTCATCAGCTGCTTCCGTATCTTCTGCAGCTGCATCGTCTGTGGTCTCTTCTGTAGCCTCAGAAGCTGCTGCATTTTCTTCCGTTTTACTGCTGCCGCATCCGGTCAGCACACCAACTGCGAGCACACCTGCAAGAACACCTGCTAAAACTTTTCTTTTCATAATCTTTTCCTCACTTTCTTTTTATCTGGAACTGCATTTGCAGTTTCATTCATTTCTTATTTTCTGTGATCAAATTTGTCAGCAGTCTTCATTCCAATCGTCTGGAAAATCTGGAACAGAACCACCAGTAGTACAACCGTGACAATCATGATATCCGTCTGCCATCTGGTATAACCATACCGGATCGCGATGGCTCCCAAGCCTCCGCCTCCGACAGCTCCTGACATGGCAGAGTAACCAAGAATGGTTCCAAGGGAAATGGTGGCTCCTACCAGAAGGGAAGTTCTCGCCTCCACCAGTAATACCTTTGTTACAATATCAAAATCAGAAGCTCCCATGGATCTGGCTGCCTCGATGACGCCTGCGTCCACCTCTTTTAAGGAAGACTCCACCATTCGGGCAATGTACGGTGCCGCTGCCACTACCAGCGGTACAATGGTTGCGGTGGAACCGTAGCTCTTTCCTACCAGCAGTCTGGTAAATGGAATGAGCAGAACCAGCAAAATGATGAACGGGATACTTCTCACGATATTGACAATCACATCCAGAATCTTGTAAATCAGAGCATTGGGCCGGATGCCGTCTTTATCTGAAATCGTAAGGACAATTCCCATGGGAAGTCCGATAATGTAACCGGCGATGGTGGATACCAGCGTCATATAAAGAGTCTCACCAATTCCGGCAATAATCATATTCGTTACTTCACTACTCCACATCGTCTGTCACCTCCTCAATCTCCAGTCCATGCTCTTTTAAATACTCTTCCATATCAATCTGCAGGTGCCGGTCATCCGGCAGTCCTAAGATCATTTCTCCTTTGGCCACGCCGCCTACATTTTTCGTATCCGCCCGTAAAATATTGACCGGTGTACCAAATTTCAGGATCATATTGGCAATGACCGGTTCAAATGCGGAGTTCTCAGAAAATACAATGCGAAGTTTCAGGTCGCTCTGAAGACGCTCCAGCTGTGCCGCTACCGCACCTTCCGTTCTCACATCACTCTCCGGCAGATCCTTTAAGATCAGCTCTTTGGCTGCTTTAGACTTCGGATGACTGAAAATGTCTTCCACCAGTCCATTTTCCACCAGCTCGCCGTGCTCAATAATGGCTACCCGATTACAGATTTCCCGGATGACGGACATCTGGTGCGTAATGATGACGATGGTAATTCCAAACTGCTCATTGATCTGCTTCAACAGTTCCAGAATGGAAGCCGTAGTCTGCGGATCCAGCGCACTGGTGGCCTCGTCACAGAGCAGGATTTTCGGGTTGGACGCCAGCGCTCTTGCAATAGCTACCCTCTGCTTCTGTCCGCCTGACAGCTGTGCCGGAAATGCTTTTTCCTTCTCTTCCAGTCCAACGGTCTTCAAAAGTTCCTTTGCCCGTGCCTTTGCATCCTTCTTCTTCACGCCCTGAATCAGCAATGGGAAACAGATATTATCAATGACATTTTTCTGCATCAGCAAATTGAAATGCTGGAAAATCATTGCAATGTCACTGCGCTGTTTTCTCAGTTCCTTCTCATTTAAATCTCCCAGATCTCTGCCCTCGATCAGCACCTGACCGTCTGTGGGCCGCTCCAAGAAATTCAGACATCGTACCAGCGTACTCTTTCCTGCTCCGGACATTCCGATAATTCCGTAAATATCACCCTTTTCAATGGTAAGGTTGATATCTCGCAGAGCATCCACATGCATGCCCTTCTGCTCAAATGTCTTCGACAAATGTTTTACTTCTATCTCAGCCATAACGTTCCTCTCTTCTCTCTCATTTTCCCATGAAAAAAGGAACCATCTGCGCGATGATTCCTTGTTGATCTATTCTTTGTCTTACAAAATCAAACCGAAGCATCCAACGCAGCTTTTCTTTTTTTCATAACAAAACACATGTCCATGGATTTACACATGCACATTTTTCCGGTCATCATGCAAGTCATCATTGTGCTGGTCTTCATTGTTCGGTTCTCCTTTCTCGTTTTTATAACGCATATTATAACAAGGTTTTTCAAAAAGTGTTAATATGAGAAACCTTGGATTCGTTATAGGGTAAACCTATAACGAAATTCCTTTTATACATTGCAAAATAGCTTCTTTATTTTTCTCATGTAAATATACTTCATTTAATCTGCTCTTTTGATATTGCAAATACGTATTTTCCGTGCACTCTACTAATAACTTTGTAAAATAGCGCTCCCAACTGAAATAGTTTTTACTGTCAACATATTTCTCTGGTTCTTCCAAAATCTTCTCTATTTCTTTATCATGGATAATTCCAGATTTCAAAATGAGCCATTCAAACGATTCTGGAAAATATAACTTA
>CAVFMZ010000028.1:0-27421 GCA_963623675.1 Firmicutes bacterium CAG:176
GCTTCGCAAAAGGAGCCTGCTCACCCCTGAATCAAGTTCTTACGCAGCCTGACAGCAAGTGTCCGGCTGCTGTCTAAACAGTAACTATTTCTTACTCTCTTTTTCGTCTTTTGTGAAAAAATGGAATTTCCTGGCGCCATGCAAAAATTATAGAAAATTCCCCCGGATCTTACAAGTCTATTTCCTCCTATTTTTTCGACATTTCCGTTAAGTTTTTGCTAAAATTCTGAAAAAAGAGACAGGATGTCTCATTCGACATCCTGTCTTTGTTTTTATTACATATTTTCACTGCTGTTTTTATTCAGATTGTTCCAGACAAACAGTTTTTTCAACCGTTCACTTCTGTTGCGTTTCTTATTTTTCTTACTGGTACCGTATACCATCAGATAGAATACCGGCATCAGAAGAAGAATCAGCAATGTAGATGCAATCAGTCCTCCGATGATAACCAGCGCCATACCCTGCATCATAACAGCGCTTCGGCCTCCAATACCAAGAGCACTGGGTGTCATGGAAATGATCGTAGTCAGGGTCGTGATCAAAATCGGGCGAAGTCTCGTCTTACCGGATTCGATCAGAGCGTCCTCGATATCCATTCTGTGGCGCAGCATATTCACACCGTCTACATAGAGAATACCGTTATTTACTACTGTACCGACCAGAGTCAGCACACCCATCAGGCCTACCATACTGAAATCCTGCCCGCTGATGAATACCAGTCCGAATGCACCGATCAAGCTGAACGGGATACTCAGCATAACCATAAGGGAGAATTTCGGGGACTCAAACTGCATGGCCATCACCAGGAAAACCAGGAATAATGCGGTGGCAATGGCTGTTCCCATATCACCGAACATATCATCCTGCATCTTATCCATAATGGTCTGTGCCTCTCCTACGGAATCCGGCAGTTCCAGCGTATTCAGGAGATCATCCATGACATCCTGAATATCGGATTTGTCATCGGACAGACAGGTAGCTGTTACAGTCACGGTATATTTTCCATCCATTTTCATGATAGTCTGGGCTGCATCCGTATATTCAACAGTTGCCATTTCAGACAGTGGGATACCGGCTACTTCCGTATCCAGAAGCTGGGTTGCATTGTCGTAAGTTCCCTCCGGAAATGCAAGGTCTACATCATATTCTTCCCCGTCGGAGGTAACCGTCATGGCCGTGGAACCGCTTAAGGTACTGTAGAGAAGTCCTCCCACCTGGGTCGGCGTCAGGCCATAGTTCATGGCACTTAATGGATCCACTACTACCTTAATCTGGGTCGTTGATTCTCCCGCATCTGTGGAGACATTCAGTACTCCCGGAATATTCCATGCTGCATCCTGAATGATATCTGCTGCATCTTTTGCATCTTCCAGGTCTGTCGAACCAATCGTCAGCGTTGCACCGGAAGAGGACGAAGAGCTGCTCATGGACATGGAACTGGCCATGGTCATCTCCAGCTGCATATCTGTCTCATTACTGGTGGCCTGCACCCACTGGTCGATGATCTCCTGGGTCGTATTCTTCCTGTCATCCTTCAGGGTGACGGAGATCGATGCTGTTCCGGAGGAGGCAGTTAATGTATAGTTCTCCACGTTTTCATCTGCCGCTATCATATCTTCTATTCCGGCTATCTTCTCGTTGACGACCTCTACCTTCGTCCCTGGACGGAAGGTGGCTTCCACAGAAATCATTCCTTCATCCATCGTCGGCATCGATATGATATTCATCAGACTCAGGATTGCAAATGCACCCACCAGAAGGAGAACCGAGATTGCAATACAGGTTTTCTTCTTATGCAGAAGCTTTCTCTCCACATGGTCATATTTTTCCTTGACCTTATCCAGAAATACATTTAATTTCAGATCTTTCTTCTGCTTCGGCTTATACAGCTTGAAGAACAGCGGTACCAGCGTAATTGCAGAAATCAGAGATGCAATCAGGGAGAATACAATGGTCAGACCCAGCTGCATGAAAATCTGTCCGGTCATACCGCCGGAGAAGCAAAGGGGCAGATATACAACGACCGTGGTAATAGTAGAAGCCACGATGGAAGCAACGACTTCCGTGGTACCCTGCAGGGCCGCTTCTGCAAAATCCGGCATCCGGTCATTGGCACGGAAACAACTCTCAATGACGACACTGGAGCTGTCTACCATCATACCGATGGCGATCACCAGACCTCCCAGAGTCATGATGTTCAGGGAAAATCCCATAAGTGACATCACAATCACCGTCATCAGAAGTGAAATCGGCATGGAGCATCCTACAATGACGGAAGCTTTCCAGTCCCCGAAAAAGATGAACAGTACGATCATGGAAAGGATAACGCCCAGGACAAGGGTGCTTCCCACAGAGCTCAAGGATTCCAGAATCATCTCCGATGCGTCATAGGTGGCAGCAATCACGACATTTTCATTCTGTTCCTGGATTTCCTTCATCGTTTCCTTGACTGCATTCACCATAGCAATGGTGCTGGCACTCTGGTTCTTGGTCATGCTGACCGTAACCGTATCTTCTCCGTTGTATCTTGCAATACTGTCCGCGTCCTTCACAGTCCATTCCACGTCGGCCACGTCAGACAGCTGAATCAGGCTTCCTGTTGCTGTTCTCAGAGGAATCTCCCTGATTGCCTGCACGGTATCGTTCTCTGCCGTACTGATGACACTGATGGACTGGCTTCCCTGATCGAGAGAACCAAGCGGAATGGTGAAATCCGTCGCCTTCATATACTGGGCAATGGTATTCATATCCAGACCATACTGTTTCATTTCATCGCGGTTCAGTTCTACCTTGATATGCTGTTCCTGTCCACCGGATACAGTGACCTGTGCTACCTGGCTCAATGCCTCCAGTTCCGGAACCACGTCCTGATTGACAAATGCCAGGGCATCTGTTCCATCAGTGGTGCTGACCGAATAGGTAAGACTCGGCATGGAATCCATATTCATCTCTATAATGGTCGGATCCTGTGCGTCATCCGGAAGATCACTTTTCACCTGGTCCAGTGCCGCCCTCAGATCGAGATAGGCATCATTTACATTCTGATCATAGTCATACTGAATCAGTACCATGGACACATTTTCCATGGAACGGGAAGTAATGGAAGTAACTCCGCTTAAACTTCCTACTTTGTCTTCAATGGTACTGGTAACCAGATCGTCTACAGACTCGGAATCCGCACCCGGATATACCGTATAGACGATCTTCATCGGCATCTCCATGTCCGGCATCAGTTCCAGACGAAGTCCCATCAGAGATGAGAATCCGAAAACGAACAGCGCCAGAACCGCCAGAAGCGTGGCTACCGGCCGTTTTAAAACTAACCTTGTCAATCGATTCATGATTCAGCAGCCTCCTCGTCTGAAGCACTGTTGTCGGTTTCCTCATCGTCAGCCGGTGCGTCTGTGGATGTGTCCTCTGTGGTCTCTTCTTCCTCTGCGCTGTCTGTTTCATCCACGGTCTCTTCGCCGCTTTCCGTCTCCTGCGGTGTCACTGCCTCTCCGTTCAGAGATACGATCTCGGCCTCTGCACCGTTTCGCAGCTTGGAAGACCAGTTGCTGACGACCAGGCTGTCTGCGTCAAGTCCCTCTTCAATGACTGCATAATCATCATCCATGAGACCGACGGTTACGGAAGTACGCACCAGTTTGTTGTCTAGTACGCAATATACGTAAGCATCTCCGCCGGAGAAATACAGGGAATCAAACGGAACCAGCGTATTTCCATCTTCTTTTTCTGTAGTGGCACTTACTTTAACAGATACACCGTTGGGAAGTTTATCCCCTGCTCCCGGAATGGTTGCTTTTACCTGGAACAGCTTCGTCTGCTGTCCTGCCATAGTACCAATCTCCGTGATGGTGCCGTCGAAGGTCTCACCGTTTCTCTCTACGGTTACATGATCCCCTTCGTTCATGGTGTTCTTTGCTTTTTCCGTTACATTGAAGGTAACGGTCATGGAATCTTTATTGGAAATGATGTAAGCTGCACTTCCTGCTGCTGCCATATCCTCTTTCTTCACATTGGCTGCCTCCACGATACCGCTGATCGGAGCTTTTACCGTGTAGTAATCCAGCTGCATCTTTGCAGAATCCACGCCAACGGATGCGGCCTGAAGCTGTGCGGCATAGGTAGCGTCCGTCTCCGGATAAACTTCATTCTGGGTGATGGCATAGGTCTGCTCCGCAGTGGTCAGATTGTCGCGGATCGTGTCCTTGCCATCCTCAATCTGGCTGATGCTGGATTTGATCTGGGTTTTGCTGGCTTCCACACTCTGAATCTGGCTGTTTAACTGATCCACTGCGGACTGAGCCTGATCCACTGCTTTTTTGTAGCCATCCAACTCAGCTGCCACACCGTTTTTCTGATCCGTCAAATCTGAAATCTGTTTCTGCACATCTTCGCTGTCTGCATTTTCACCAGATAATGCATTGATCTGAGCCTGAATATCATCCATTTTCTGTGTCAGACTCTCTTTCTGACTATAATATGTATCCGTAGCTGCATCCAGTCCGGCCTGCGCCTGATCTTTCGCCGTTCCCAGCTTTCCACGGGCATCTCTTAAATCCCCCAGATTATCCTCCAGGTCATCAATATTATTTTCTGCATCATCCAGGCTGTCCTTTAACTGCTGGATGGAACGCTCCGTCTGATAGTTCTGCAGATCTCTGGAGCCGCTGGTGGCTGCGGTCACACCGGCCTGCGCCTGATTATAGGAAGCTTCTGCGCTGGCCATCTGAAGCTGTGCAGCCTCATCATCAATCTTAAACAGCACATCGCCTTCCTTTACCGTGTCACCCACCTCAAAATAGGTGGCGGTAACGGTTCCGGATACTTTCGGAATTACATATACCTGCTGCTGCGGTTCCACCGTTCCAATATAAGTTGTATCATTTGTCAGCTCGCCCGTGGTAGGATTTTCCACTTCTACGGCAACCGCGCTGGTCTGTGTCGTCTCTTCCTTTTTGCCACAGGCAACTGTGGACATGCTCAGTGTTACGATGATTCCCATCGCCATGAGTCTCTTACCATTCATTTCTCGTCATTCCTCCTTATTTTGTCATTTTAGCCTCGACCAGATTAAACCAGTTTTTTAAACAAAATATAAATTTGGTTACAGTGTCAAAACTCATCTTCCACGACATGCTCGCATGTCGGTGGGAGATGGAGTTTATGACACGCCCTTCAATGAGGATGAAGTGGGGCAAAAGCACCACGGGAATCCGAATTGAAGCAGGATTGTGGGAGTGCGAAGCACGAAACAATCCGTGTAACCGGAGGTTCGGGTGTTTTGACACCCGAACCAAATTTCTGTCACATAAAATATTTTTTTCTATTCATACTCCGTTCACAATCATTCTATATGATATTGTACGATTGTTAAACTGTTATTTACAAATACCAGGGTCAAAAGTCAAAAAAACACGATGTGCCTGCACAGGAGTGGTTTTATGACTTAATGACCCACCCCAATATTAAGTGAGGTGCATATATGTTTCATATTTTAGTTGTAGAAGATGACCAGGCCCTGAACAAACTGATCTGCAGGGTATTAAATAAGAATGGTTACGAGACCACGTCCGCTTTTGACGGTGAACAGGCGCTGGAAATGCTGGATCAGACCTATATTGATCTGATTGTTACGGATCTGATGATGCCGCGCATGGATGGCTATGATCTAACCAAAGCCCTCCGGGACAGCGGCTACCAGCTTCCGATTCTGGTGGTGACCGCCAAGGATACTTTTCCGGATAAAGCAAAAGGCTTTAAACTTGGCATCGACGACTATATGGTCAAACCCATTGACGTCAATGAACTGCTGCTCCGCGTGGAAGCACTCTTACGCCGGGCGAAAATTATCTATGAAAAGAAACTGGAATTCGACCATGTCTGTCTGGATTACATTAACCTGACTGTAACTGTGGATGACAAGTCCCAGATTCTTCCCCAGAAAGAGTTCCAGCTTCTTTATAAACTGCTCTCTTTCCCGAATCACACCTTTACGAGACAGCAGATTATGGACGAGTTGTGGGGTTATGATTCCGAGACAGATATCCGCACCGTCGACGTTCACATTAACCGCCTGCGGGATCGTTTCCGGGATGTTCCCTATTTCCAGATTCAGACTGTCCGCGGCCTGGGATATAAGGGGATCATCGAGAAATGAAAATGAAGAAAAGCTTTTATTCCATCTGGGCGCGGGTTGTCCTCTGCTGTTTCTGGATGATGATCTGTACTTTCCTGATTATCGGATTTACCATCCATCTTATGAACCGGCTGAATATCTGGAACCTGTTTCCGCTGCCCATTACCGGACTGCATTTTATTATCCTACTGGCTGTTGTCACACTGATTCTCGGAATGTTTATCAGCATGTTTATTTTCCGTTACGCGCTGAATCCCATTACCGAGCTTTCCAAAGCCATGCAGGAAGTGGCTGACGGAGACTACACTGTGAAACTGGAGGTTCCCGGACACAAAGGGGAGATTTATGAACTTCTGAACAATTTTAATGTGATGGTACAGGAACTGAACAGCACAGAAACACTGCATTCTGATTTTATATCCAATGTGTCCCACGAGTTCAAGACGCCGCTTGCCACCATCAGCGGCTACGCAACACTCCTGCAGGACGACACACTGACGCCCCAGGAGCGGGATGAATATGTGGAAATCATCATGACCAGCGCTAAAGAGCTTTCCAAAATGACCGGAAATATTTTGAGCCTTTCCCGTCTGGAAAATCAGACCATTATCACCGATCAGGAAGAATTCCGGGTAGACGAGCAGATCCGCCGGATTATTCTGCGGGCAGAATCTGCCTGGTCTTCAAAAAACCTGACTTTGGAGCCGGAACTTGACAAAATTACCTGGTACGGCAATCAGGAGCTGACCACCCATATCTGGAGTAACTTAATTGACAATGCTATCAAATTCACTCCTGCCGGCGGCGAAATTATCGTCAAAGCTTCCATGGATGAGGAATGGCTGACTGTCAGTGTACAGGATTCCGGCATCGGTATTCCACCGGAAATCCAGTCCCGGATTTTTGATAAATTTTATCAGGGAGATACTTCCCATAAGAAAAAGGGCAACGGTCTGGGACTGGCACTTGTCCATCAGATCGTCACCCTCTACGGTGGTCATATTACATTAGAAAGTGTTCCGGATCTTGGCAGTACCTTTACCGTCTGCCTCCCGGCGCACTCTACTTCCGAGCAGGAGTCTTCACTCCTTTGACTTTAAACATTCTTGCAGTGAACGGCGGCAGATCCGCATACAGGGTCTGTGGCCGTTTTCTATGCTCTTCATCTACAATGTGAAAATTCTGATCTTCTCTGGAGGTATTGCCGCCAAACTCTTTCCAGTCTGTATTGAGCAGTTCTTCCAGTTCATAATACATGGGCAGTCCCACCGGAAAATCCTTCCAGAACTGATCGGACAGATTCATCACCGTTACGATAGTCTCCCCGCCTGCCCGGCGCTCCCAGGCATAGGTCACATAGTCTGCCGCATCCACTTCCAGCCATTCAAAGCAGTCCTGATTGTATTCGCCGTCATGGAGTGCCTTTTCCTCCAGATAGAGATGGGACAGCTTCTCATAAAAATGATGGAAAGCATCATGCAGCGGATATTTCAGAATATCCCAGTCCTGCTCTCTCGTCTCATCCCACTCCCGGAACTGAGCGAATTCATTTCCCATAAAATTCAGTTTCTTGCCGGGATGTGCGTAGACATAGGTGTAAAATGCTTTCGCCTGCGGGAATTTATTTTCATAATCTCCCCACATTTTCTGAATGATTGTGGCCTTGCCATGCACCACCTCGTCATGTGAGAAGGGCAGCAGGAACAGATCACTGTAGAAATACATCATGGAAAAGCTGAGCTTGTGATAATCGTAAGGGCGATACACCGGAGCTGTCTGGAAAAAGCGCAGGGTATCATTCATAAATCCCATATCCCATTTATAATCAAAGCCCAGCCCGTCATATTCGGTCGGTGCCGTCACCTTCGGAAAATCCGTAGAATCCTCCGCCATCAGAATGGCAGCCGGATGCAGCTTATGAAGGCCTGCATTCATATTTCTCAGAAATTCTACTGCACGTTCATTGACGCCTCTGGCCGGATCACCATTCCAGTAGATGGCACGGCTGATCGCATCCATGCGGATTCCGTCAAAATGGAATTCCGTCAGCCAGTAATTGGCTGCACTCTGCAGGAAGCTTCTGACTTCCCCCCTGCTGTGCATAAAATTCATGGTTCCCCATTCACTGTATGCCGTATCCGGATGCGGGAACTCATAGAGCGGCGTTCCGTCAAAATTCAAAAGGCCATAATCATCCATGGCAAAATGCACCGGCACAAAATCCGTAAATACGCCAATGCCGTTTTCATGGCAGAGCTCCGCCAGTTTCTTTAACTGCTGCGGTGTTCCATAACGGGATGTAGGTGCAAAAAATCCTGTATTCTGATAGCCCCAGGAGCAGTCCGCCGGATGCTCGGATAATGGCAGAAATTCAATGTAATTGAATCCCATCTTCTTCAGATAGGGAATGAGTTCGACTGCCAGCTCCTCATAATTGTACCAGCTGCCGTCTTCTTTCTGTTTCCAGGAGCCTGCATGCAGTTCATAGATATTCATGGGATTATTGTAGTTCTTTCCTGTATCCCGGTGTCTCATCCACTCGTCGTCTGCAAACGTCCAGCTCTCATCCGCAATGCGGGACGCAAATCCCGGCCGCAGTTCCATGAACATTCCATAAGGATCGCAGTGATACACCACATTTCCCTGTGCATCCGTAATGGCATATTTATAATACATACCCGCTTCCGCGTTCTGCACGGTCACTTCAAACACACCGGGATTTTCCTTCTGCTTCATCTCCAGCAGCTCCCAGCCGCTGAAATCCCCCTGCAGCTCCACCTTTGCCGCATTGGGCGCATAGACCCGGAACACCGCGCCATCCTTCAGAAGATGCGCTCCAAAATATTTGTAGGCATCAAATGCCTTTCCCTGTAAAAAGTCCTGAAAATTCATACTTTTCCCCCGTATGAGCTTTTCTTTTATTGTAACGAAAATGGTGGGGATATACAAGATACAAAGAAGGGATTTTCGTCTTATCCCGCCTCACCTATATTTGCAGATCATATGCATATTGAAATAAAATAATCTTTCTTGCCTCTGTATTTTTATATGCCCTTTCATTATGCATGAAAGAAACAATTTCATTTTTACTCATTTTTCCAAGCTTTTCGATCACGTAATCTAAAATCTCCCTTTCTTCCTCACTTAAAGAAGGAAAACCATCTGAATGCTTCAATGAAAAATGATATGCATTACTTTCTCCCATGTCTACTTCTTCACACGGCACCCCCTTTAAATCAATTAAAATATCATGTCCAACCGGAACTGCACCCATAGGCATTGCCTGATATGCCAGACCAGAAATTGCTTTTCCTCTTTTTTTATAAGCCGCTGCATCTGCATACCACATTAATTTCATCAATTTTACTTTATATAAAACAGTAATCTGTGATGATGCTGCAAAATACCGGATCATATCCACCGTCTTATCTAAAGAAAGCTCTGTATTTCCCTGAATCATTTTATTATCCTGAAATTTTGCATATTTCGCTTCGATCACTTTTCTCAAGTACATATCCTGTTCTTTTTCATACAGAGCCGATATAACCTCATAATATTTATTGTATCTTTCTGATGTCAGCTGTTCTTTTGACTCCTGCAAAAGCTCCAGCATCCATTCCGGATCATGATCAATTTTTCTCAATATGGTATCATGAGCCCGGTCTTGTACCTGATGTCCTTCATAACGGGTAATTGTTTTCTCTCCCCAGCCAAGTAAAATACATAAATCTACCTGACTGATTTTATATTTTTGGCGAATACTCATGAGCTCAGCAGAAGTAAGAAATCCTTTTTTCCTTCTATATGCATCTTTCATTGCCATATCATTAGCTTTCATCTGTTCTTCATTCATGTACAGTTCCTCTGCCCTGTCGCAATACTGATATACTGCTTCATACTCCACCTTTACATTTTTAAATGTGCTCTGCTCCTGCATAACGACTGTTTTTACTTCATGCTCTTCCATACAACAAGGACATAAACATATTTTTTTTCCAATGATCTTCATACTCATATAAAATACCTCTTATTTCTTTTTGTACGGAAACATTTCCGGTGTAAATACTTTTTCCGCAAAATGAAATGACATTACAAAAGCCGTAGGATTTCCATCCATTCCCAACACTTCCACACGAATTTTGATATATACATCATCACAGCTATTATATATTTTCCCAAATTCTCTCATTTCACTTTTCTTTGGAAAACGAATATCTTTTACTGTTTTTATGTAATCCTCCACTGTTAATGTCTGTAATTCTCTCTTTAATGCATCTGAAGGATTTTCATTTGGAAATAATGTATTTACAGTATATTGGTTTGTATATTTTTCTTCTCTATACTGATCTACCAATCTATGTACCTGAAAACTTATCCTGGCTCCATTTTGAAGCGCAAACTTCAAATTCTGAATATAAGCATTTATTTCCAGTTCGCTTTCAATTCTTGATGTTATCTTTTCCGTAATTTTTCTCACCTCAGCTCGAATAGGTATCAATTGATACTTTTATAATATAAAATGTATTTGGCATTGTCAACTTAAATATATAGTTATTTTTCAAGGGATTTAAGATAGAATATTCGAATGGGCTTCCGGCTCTCCTCCCTTTTTTCTGATGGGGATTTGAGCCTTCCGCTGATAATAGAATAACAAATGCTGTCGTTAAGAACTATCATGATTAAATAAATTTGTATAAAGATTTTGTAAAATATTTACTTTATACTCCCCGGCACCCGTTTCTTCATTTCCGCCGACACGACTCCGATCAGCAGTCCGGTAATCACACCTGCTGCCAGCAGCACAGGTCCGTAATAGATCAGGTTCACAGACTCCAGCACCAGCATGGCCATGAGAAGTTGTCCCACATTATGCATGACACCGCCCACAATGCTCACACCGCAGATACTGAATGCTCCGCTTTTTTTTGCCAGCAGCATAGCCAGGAAGCTGACTGCCGCACCTGACAGGCTGTAGAGAATCATGGACAGATTTCCAAACAGAAATCCCGAAAGGAAAATCCGCATCAGATTCACGCAGAACGCTTCCACGGGCGCTAAGGTATACAACGCCCACACGATCACAATATTGGCAAGTCCCGGTTTTACACCCGGAATACCAAGTGGAATCGGTATCAGGAATTCAATATATCCGGCGATCAAACCGAGGGCTGTCAAAAGTCCCATCAGTGCCAGTCTCTTTGTTTGATTGTTACGCATAAAACATCCTCATCATAGAAACCCCGGCGAGTTTGTATCTCTCACCGGGGTCTCTGTGGCTCCTGACTACTTCGGTGCTGCCGCCTTCTGTGCTTCCGGATTTTTGAGTTCGCTCAAAAGTCCCTGATTTCTCTGGTTTTCCGGCATTGCATTCAGACTCTTGCGGGCACTTGCCGGTATCTCATTCATGATCTTCAGAAGCTTCTCCTTCTGCTTCGGTGCTGCCAGTTCCAAGATGAATTCTGTCACGTTCTGTCCGGTCACATTCTGAAGTATGGTCTGCATGGAGGGAGTTTCACTGACTATCTTTTTCAGTTCCTTCAACTCCAGCTTATCTGCCAGCTGATTGACAAGGCCTGCTGTTGGATTCTCAGGATGTGCGAACTGATCGTTGCGGATCACGTTCTTCAGAACCACATCTGTCAGAAGCTCTGCTGCCACTTCTTTGATCTTATCAGGCAGTATCTCCGTGGCATTCCAGTTTGTCGAATCCGTCAGAGATCCGTAACGCTCAAGAACTTCCAACAGCTCTCCGTCGATGGCTGTCGTTACCGGTGTAGTCTCCGGATATTCCTCATTGGCGAACTTCCGTGCTTCCTCGAGAAAGCTCTTCTTATTCTTCTCAGCATAATACTTTTTATCATAATACTTTTGTACCTGCTCCGGCACCTGGAAACCATGGGGCTGACTATACTTCGATTTTTCGAGCAATTCCTTCGCTTTCGCTTCGCGCTCCTGAAGCTTCGTCTCGCGCTCACGGATCTGCTGTTCCTGTCCGGCTTTGCCGGTCATGTTCTGTTCCATGATCCCCAGCTGTTCCAACTGCTGCTGTACGAAGTCCTGAACCTGACGCACGGCACGGACACGCTTACGCTCCAGCTTAGTGGTTCCGTCTCCCTGCTTGTTGCCAAGATAGGTCTGCACATTCTGACGGATTCCTTCCAGAAGCACCTTGATCGCTTCTACGCTCTCCTGTGAATTCCTGTCCACATCCGGCATCTCGGCATACTGCTTCAACGCATCCTTGATCTCTCCGAACTGCGGTGAACCCTTTGTGAAGATGGATTCCGCCTTGCGGATCGACCTGCGGACATCTGCAAGCTGCTGTGCTTTTCCGTTTGTCAGTGCATCTGCCGCTGCTGCGATATTCTGCTCTGCGGCTGCGATGGCCTGTCTGCTGGCAGCATCTGCCTGCTGAGCTGCTGTTCTGGCATCCGCAATCTCAGTCTGGGTGCGCTGATATTCATTGGCATAATGAAATCTGGTATACTCCCATTTCAGATCTCCATTCTCATCCGTACCACGGAGGACAATCTGCTTGTCTCCCTGGGATGCATAGATTTCCTTGCCTGCCGCATAGTATGCCGCATCCTTTCCTCTCTCCAGATCAATGACATCACCATTCACTGCAGCGAACATGGTCTGATCCGGATCAAAGCCCAGCTCTCTCAACTTTTTGCGGAGTCTGGAAACACAGTCATCCAACGGAACATAAGGTCTGATCTGAATCTCCTGATCTCTGCCTCCGCGCACTGTCAGCTTCTGTTTGCCGTATGTTACGATGGCAGGATGTCCTTCCGTTATATATGCAATCCCTTCAGGTCCTTCAGGATCAAGCTTCGTGCCTTCCAGATCCGTCCATACAGCTTCTCTCAGATTCACACCAAGATTCTTAAGCTGTTCCTCGATCCTTATGACATTCTCTCTCTGGAAACTCAGGACTCCCGAGACAATATCCTTTCCCAGTCTGCCGATGGCACCCAGGTTATTCGCAGAAAGCGATATGCTGTCATCTATTACCCTGAACAGATTCTGCTCTTTGAAAAGACTCTCCACATCCAGATACTTGTAGCAGGGATTGGTCATAAGATCCGTCATTTTCGCTGCAATACCGGTAGCTTCCATCAGATCCAGGGCATGATTACAGAGTTCTCTGGCCGGATTGTTGAACTTGATCAGGCTGCGCAGTCTCTGCTTTTCCGTCTGGTGCAATATCTGTTCTGTGTTCATCGCGATGCTGTGCAGGAAGAGTAATTCTTCCATATGGTTCAGCTTCTCTTCCGGTGTCATATTTGTGATGTCGCTTATGGTGAGATCCTTGAATGGCTCACACAGCTTTCCAAGCATACTTCCCCGGTCATAAGCCGCCATGCTCACATTATTCTCTGCATAGCCAGGAGCCTCTTCCAGTGCTTTCTGCCTCTCGGGACTGGAATCCATCACCTTTGCATATTCATTCGCCAGCTCTGCCTGTCCGTGTCTCCTGAGATAAGACTGAATCGTGGATGTGGAACGATTGATAGGATAAGGTTCATTCCGCTCATGATCCATATCATCGACCCAAAAAGCAACCCTCACATCTCTGACTTTCTGAGTGGCTTTTTCCCGCTCTTCCTGTATCTTCGTATCCCGGATCAGATACTTCCGGTATTCCTCCGGCAGCGCCGCCTCCAGTTCCTCAAATGTCAGTTTCTCGTTCAGAGCAGCGAGCATACGTTTCCGGAACTGCTCTACAGTCTCCTGCTCTCTTCCTTCTCCCTGTCGATATTCCGACCTCATATCACGCAATAAGAACTCAGTTCCCAGAGATTGTTCCGACAGTGACTTCATCGGTACTTCTTCGGCCACTTTGTCCGCTGCCTCCTTAGACACCTGTCCTTTCACTGCTTCTGCCAGTTCCTTCAGACTCCTGTGCTCCGGATCCGTTACGATTCGGTACAGTTCTTCTCTGCTGAGTCCCGACAGCTTCTGCCGGAAGGCCGGTGTCTCTGTAACCAGCTTCCATATACTTCTAAGGTTGGTCTCCTCTTTCTCAGCTAACTGTGTAAGCGAACTCTTCTTTGACGGATCTGCACTGTATTTTTCCTGATCATCGAGATACACTGTCTTCAAGACCATATATCCCAGAAGCTCCTGCGCTTCCTTCTGCGCTGCTTCGGACAACAGCGTCTTTCGATCACCTGTTCTGTCCAGATCCAGTCTGTGATACAATCTGTGATACTGGTCTTTGTTCTGTTCGCTGTCCACTATGATACCTATTTTCCTGCCGCTGCGGTCTTCTGAAGCAAAAGCCGCAACTGCATTCTGGAACTTCTTCTCATCAGCAAGGACTCTTTCGTTCATCAGTTTCTCCAGAGATTCCTTGCCTTCCGACTCCTTGAGGAGTTCACTTAAGGTGGTCAGTTGGTTCAGCACCTTCAACTGCTGATCTGCAAAGTCATTCACCTCTTTGGCTGCCGCCACGCGCCTGCGGGCACGGTCTGTCGTTCCCTCGCCCTTATAAGCGATATATGCCCTGGCATCATCGAAAACCTGCGTAGTCAGTTCCTTCAGCCTGCGTCTCTTCTCCGCTGCCTGCTCGCTGTTGGACTCTTCGATCACATTCTCCTGCAGAAAATCCTTCAATGCCTTCATGCTGCGGCGCATACTCTTATATTGCGGTGAACTCTTGAGAAGCTCCGGATCTGCATCCTTCACCGCTTCATATACCGTCTTCAGAGAATCTTCACAGGAATGTCTGAGCTGCTGACAGAGATCCTTAAATTCCCATTTTCTCTCATTGGCAATAGCTGCCGCCTCCATGGCCTGATTTTCCTGGTGGCGCTCTGTATATTCTGAAACAACATGATTTTTCTCACTGTCATAAGTCAGGCGTACCTGCTTCTCCCCATTGGCAGCAATCAACGGTGTTCCTTCAAAGAAATCCTTCAGATCTTTCGCTTCCTTCAGATCAAATGTCCTTCCATCCTCTCTGGTCATACTGGTGTCTGCACCGGTCATCTGTAATCTTCTCAGCTCTTCCATAACATTGAATCTGGCATTCTCCGGTGTAAATCTGCGTTTCCAGCCATACCTGTTTTTATCATCCCGCGTCACTGTCAGGATCATCTGCTTGTTTCTCCCTGTGAGCATGACTTCTCCGCTGTTATAGATGTATTCCGCGTGCTCCGGATCATTAAGATCCAGCTCATTACCATTCGGGAATTGAATAAGGATCGTACCGGCCAGACCAAGTTCCTTCCTGATAGCTTTACGGATTCTCAATGCCGCATTTTTGTGGGTGGCTTCACAATGTACCACATCTTTCCGCTCTGTTCCCTCATGGGAACTGTCCACCTCCACACGCATCTCCACCTGTCTGTAATCCTGAGTAACGAAGAATTTACCACCGCCATAGATATAGGCCATACCGCGCTGGCTCGTTGGTTCGAACTTCTCTTCTCTCGCTTTTGGTTCTTCTATGCCATCCTTCTCAGGCACTACCAGACGGGTATATTCTGCGCCTGTGCTATCCGGGCGGAAGCCACGATTACGCAATTCACTGTACAGCTTATCGATGACTTCTTCTCTGCTTTCCTGAACGGCTGTGTCCAGATCTCCGCCCAGCGCACGCAATTTATCGTCGCCTTTCTCAAACGCATTGGCCAATTCATAAAAGCCGATCGTCCTGTCCGGTCCCTTAGTGATCGCTTTGGTATCCAGGCACTGGTAATAGGGATTACAGATCAGATCTGTCTGATGCTCGATCCGCTCCAGCGGCTTCAGAAATTTAAGTGCATTCTCACAAGTCCTCCGGTCATCCATCCGGAAGACAATCTTGCTGTCGTAAAAATTCTCCGCCCTTAATATCTTCGGCAATATCTGCACCAGCTCCAACAATGCATGATACATGGCATACTTGCTCTCCGCCTCTTCATCCGGCAGATCCGCAAGATTCTCCGGAGTGATCTGGCTCAGCGGTTCCAGCAGCCGGGCCAGCATCGCACCTACGGCCTGATATGCTGCATACTGCTCGTCAGAAGCCTTCTCCCTGGCATCCTGCTCATCCATCTCTCCGCTCTTATCTGCATCAAGAATCCGCTTTGCCGCTTCCTCCAGCGGTTCATCGGAGAGAGTCATCACTTTCATAAATTCTTCAGCCAGAGCTGTCTGATTGGAAGATGTCAGGTAGTAAAGGATGATGCCACTGACCTGTTGGAGCAATGGAGGCATCTTCGTATCCTGACGGCCTAACTGTGCTGTATAGGCACGTACTTTCTTCTCTCTCATCCGCAGACTACGCTGTCTGCGCACGTCCTGATCCTCCTTGGCAATCCGGTACTTTTCCAGCTTTTCCGGCAATACGTTCTTCAATATGAGATCATCCGGTTCGATTTTCTGAAGGTCTCTGATCATCCGGGTTCTGAAAGCTTCCGGAGTTTCCTGGCTGTTTTCCTTGCCCTGACGGTATTCTTCCAGCAAGGCTTTCAGTATAGCATTCATGTGACTGGGTTTTGGCATGGTCTGTTCCTCCCTGCATTTATTTGCAATTATTCTACTTTGATCCTACAATGACAGCCTTCGGCTTCACACCGTTCTGTTTCATCTCTTCGTCTTTCTTCTGTGCAGCTTCTGCTACTTTGTCTGCCGCTTCCTGCGTAACCTGCGTTCTGACTGTATCTGCCAGTTCCTTTATATTTTTGTGATCCGGCTCCGTCACAAAGCGATACAGTCTGTCTCTGGTAAGGCTTTCCAGCTTCTGCCGGAAGGCTTCTGTCTCTGTGGCCAGCTTCAGCACACTCTCTGAGTTGATATCTCCGGCCTGAAGCAGCTTCGTGAGCGGACTCACCTCCGTCTCATCTGCACTGTATTTCTTCAGGTCATCCCGGTATATGGTTTCCAGAACCATGTAGCCCAGAAGTTCCTGCGCTTCCTTCTTTGCCTCCTCGGACAGAGGAGTCTTGCGGCTGCCCGGCAGATCCAGATCGAGGTTGTGGTACAGATCTTTATTCAGGTCCGTGCTCAGCTTCAGCCACAACGTTTTGCTGATCTTATCCTGTGTAAATAAGTTGCTGTTTTCCAGGGCATATGCTGTTCCTGCTGCCCGGAACTTTTCCTCTTCTGTCCGGGCTTTCTTCTCCAGAAGTGTCTCCAGGGAATCCTTGTTCTTTGCCTTCCGAATCTTGGTATCCATATATGCCAGCGTCGTCAGATTTCTCGACTGCTGATCTGCAAATTCCTTCACAGCTTTGGCAGCTTCCACACGCCTGCGGGCGTAAGTTGTTGTACCGGCTCCCTTATATATTAAATAATCATTGGCGGCATTGTAGACATTGTTTGTCAGAAGCTTCAGCCTGCGCATACTCTCTGCTGCGTTCTCGCTCCCCGGCTCCTGGATCTCCTGCTCCTTCAGCAGTTCCTTCAGTTCCTTCAGGCTGCTGCGCATCCTCTTGTACTGCTCCGAGCTCTTGAGCAATGCCGGATCTGCATCCTTCACCAGATCACTGACAGTCTTCAGATTATTCTCATAAGACTCTCTGAGCTGTTTGTAGAGACTCTGTGCTTCCCATTTTGTCTCATTGACATCGGCTGCTTCACTGAGAATCTCATTCGCTCTGTGAAGTTCCGTATATTCGGAATCAACACCGTGGCTTTTCTTATTGTAGGTCAGGCACACCTGCTGCTCTCCACTGGTAACGATCAGCGGTGTCCCATTGCAGAACGCTTTCAGATTCTCCGGATCCTCCAGATCGAATTCACTTCCGTCTTCTCTGGTATAGTCGTCTTTATCCGGCTCCATTCCCAGATAGTTCACGCGCTCTCTCATCTTAAGCCGCGCATGCTCCGGCGTATAGCTGCGAGATACACGGTAATTGTTCTCTCTGTCCACCGACAGAATCACCTGTGCATTGTCCGCTGTGACCATGACTTCGCCGCCATCGTTGAGATATTCCATATCCTCCGGATTCCCAAAATCCAGCTTATCTCCATCTGGGCGAGTATAACGGATGTCTGTGCCCCGCATTCTGAGCTGTCTGACCGTCTTCCTGATCTCCAGCACTATATTCTTGTCGGTATATTTACAACGTACCAGATTCTCCCTCTCTATGCCGTCTGCGGTTCTGTCCATCTGCACACTCATCTCAACCTGTCTGGTTCCCTGGGTAACAAGGAATTTTCCACCGCCATAGATGTAATCAATGCCATATTCGCTGTCCGGCTCGAACTCTTCCTCACGGGGTTTGGGCTTTTTGATGCCTTCAACAGCCGTCTCACCCTCTTCCGCCGGTGGCTCCACCATGCGGGTGTATCTGGCATTCTCCGGGTCGAAGCCGCGGTTCTTCAGCTCTTCCATGAGGATATTCACAGCTTCTCTTTTCGTCTCCGTCACAGCCATATTGAGATCTGCGCCGAAGATCTTCAGATATTCATTTCCCGTATTTGCAAAGACTCTGTCTGCTTCTATGCTGCCAGCCTTCACATCCACACTCCTGGTGATCTCTCTGGTATTCAGATACGGATAATAGGGGTTACAGATCAGATTGGTCTGTAACTCGATTTTCTCCAGCGGTTCTAAAAAATCCAGTGCGCGTCTGCAGGTCTCCCTCTCCTCGGGTGTGAACAGGATCTCGCTGTCAGCCTCGTCCGCTTCCAGCGGTTCTTCCAGCACACGTACCAGTTCCAGCATGGCATGATACATGCCATAGTGACTCTCTGCTTCCTCATCTGTCAGATCTGCAAGACGCTGCGGAGAAGTCTGGCTCAGGGGCTCCAGCAGACGAGTCAGAAGGGCACCTCTGGCACGCCGTCTGTCATTCTGCTTCTCCAGAGCCTTCTGTTCCGCTGCTTCTCTGGACATTCCTTCCTCCACACGGAACTTGCGCTCTGCTTCCTCCAGCGTCTCTGTGGAGCTTGCCATCACATTCTCATATTGATCCGCCAGATTCAGTTGTCCCGAACTTGTCAGATAATATCTGAGGGCACTGTCAGCCTGATTCAGTGCAAATGGCATGGCACGGAATCTGCGGTCGACCTGCGCCGTATGGGCAGCTACCTTCTTTGTCACCAGACGCTGACTTCTCTGTCTGCGCTCTGCCTGCTCCTGGGGAGTTGTCCGGTATCTTCTGAGCTTCTCCGGCAGTGACTGATCCAGCAGGTTTACGTCCGCTCCTCCGTTCAATGGTGCCTCCAGCCGCCGTCTGAAGGCTCCCAGACCTTCTCTCCAGTAACGCTCTCTCCGAGGTTGTTCTTTTGCCATGCTCTCCAGAAGCTCGTTCATATTCTTATATCCTGGCATCTCCTGATTCCTCCTGTATTCTTCGTATAATCAGACTATGATGCCTACGGATTGCTCCGTAGCTCATGTGGGTTTAGACCTTTTGACCTTGGCATCATAACTATTTTGGTATCCGTACTCTTGCGATGGTTCCGCCCTCCGGCGGGATCTCATAGGTCAGATCCGCATGCACCAGATCCCTGAATCGGTTTCGTATATTCTCCACTCCCACGTGGGTTCTGCCGTCATCCGGCACATAAGTTCCATCATAGCCGATTCCGTTGTCCTGTACGACGATCTCATAAGCATCCGCAAGCTCCCGGGTTCTGATCTCTACAGTTCCGCACTGCTTGATGCCATGCTTCACTGCATTTTCCACAAGGGGCTGTACGCTTAAGATCGGCACCGTAAAACGATCCGCCTGTATATCGTAACGGATCTGAAGCTGATCTCCGAATCGGATCTGCTCCAGGATCACGTAATTCTCAATATTTTCCAGCTCCTTGAAGAAAGGGATCGGCTCCGGGTTCTTCAATCCGTTGATATTTGCCCTTAAAAATTCTGCAAAGGAGATAGTCGCGTCTCTGGCCTGCCTGGGCTGCTTCTCACACAGCGCTGCAATGGCAGTCAGGGAATTAAAGATAAAATGCGGCTGGATCTGGCTCATCATAATATCCTGATGCTGCTTGTTAAGGGTGCGCTCCTGTTCCAGAAGCTTCCTCATCATCTGTTCGTTCTCCCGGGTTCTGTCCAGCTGCCACGATGCGTAGATCATCAGCATGGAGATGGCAATGGCTATATTCAGAAGAGCCACACCATAGACAAAGATCTGTATGATCAATGCCAGCAGCGGAAGTACCATATAGGATAAAAGTGCCACAAACATCTCTGTACTATAGCGTTTTCTGTGATAACACATCATATAGGCCGCCAGCACCATGCCTACGATGGCTATGATCTGTGAAATATAAAAATTCCCGGTCCGGTGGTAATAATTGAACTCATCAAAATAATACAGGAAATCTGTAAACTGACTGACACAGACAATTACCGCTCCAACTGCACTGATGCAATAGATGGCATAGCTCCAGACCCTCACCGGAAAATCCGTATCCGAACCGATCACATAGAGCTGATACGTGGTAAATTCCGCCAGGATTCCGTAGCTTGCCAGAAATACCGACATGTTGCTCAATCGTACCATGGCTGTCCCCAGCATTCCGGGATATCCGCGGAAGCACCAGGCAAGCGTATCCATGGCAAGCAGCAGCGACACCGTCACTTCCATGATAAAGATCATACGGTCCGCTTTATTGAGATGTTTTCTTCCCATCTTCAATGTAGCTGCCGCTGTCAGACAGAATATAACTCCCCACAATTCCAGAGCCACATGTATGATTGCTGTCATTGACATATTCAAATCTGTCCGTCCTCCTGTCCGGAGAGACCAGCCATCCGTCACATGGCAGATCCCTTTCCCTTAATCGTATTTTTCTTCTCTCCGCCTAAGACTTTCTTCTGATCGGAGACTTTCTTCTCCGATGCCCTCTGTCCTCTGTCCAGATGGGCTTCTGCCACAGCCGGCAGTTCCAGTGCCACTTTCCGTGACAGCTTCCGCAATGCTTTCCTGTCTTCCCCTGCCACAAGACGGCAGACATCCTCCCGGGTGATCTTCTCCAGAGCCGCTGCCAGCGAAGGAGTCTCTGCCATGAACTTTCGGAAATCATCCACCGGGATTCCATCGGCCAGCTGACAGATCTTGCTGTCTTTGCCGGTCTTCTTCATGCAGCGCTGTTCATCCCTCAACACTTGTTTCATGGTCAGATGGCTGATCAGCTCCCGGGCTATTGTAAGCTCCTTGCCTGTGAGCAGTTCTTCCCTGGGTGCCTGTCTGTCCAGTCCCAGTGCTCCATACAGATCAAACTCCCTCTCCGGGAAGAACATGCGCTTCAGCCTCCTGTCAAGCTCTTCCGTGTTCTTATTCGCCTTGCGGAATCTGATCGAAGTGAACTGCTTTCCCTGCTTATAGAACTCACTGCGCTCCATCATCTTCTCCAATGCTGCCAGATTTCTTTCCCTTTGGCGTTCCTGGTAAGTCCGTCCTGACTCCAGTGCTTCCGTTCTCCTCCTCTGAATATCAAGATCATCCATGACACTTTTCAGATGCTTCAGCTTCTTCAGACGTTCCATCTGCTGTATTGCGTATTCTCTGACTGCCTTTGCCGCCTCCACACGCTGTCTGTCCCGCCTGCCGCTCACTTCTTCGCCCTTATACTTCAGGTAGCGGCAGCTGTCCTTGTAAAGCTTCTTCGTAGTTTTCGCAAGATTCCGCAATTTTTCTGAAAAGGCAGGATCCCTGAGCTTCGGCATCCTCTGTGCGGGGCAGGATTCCACAGTGCTTCTTAAAATGTCATACTCCGAGGAGCCCTGCAGCAGATAGAAGGGATCCGCTGCCTTCACCATTTTCTTAAGCTTCTCAAATTCTCCTGTGAAGGCTTCGTCATGATCCCTCCTCACACGATCTGCTTCTGCTTCTGCCCCTTCTATGTCATAACCCAGAGAGGTCTCCTGCGCCGCCTTTATATCCAGTGCAAAACTTCCTACAGCACCGCCCTGGGCTGCCACCTCCTTGCAGAGATCATTGCAGATGTCATGATCTATCTTGCAGATCAGTTTATTCACATCCAGATAAGCATAATAGGGATTGCTCATGACCTTCATCTGTCTGACAACCCGGTCTGCCACCGGCTGCATCGGTACGATCCGGCTGCATATCTTACGGTCATCCGGGCTGAACAGAATCTCTGAATCACGCTCCGGTGCCGCCAGCAAAGCCTCCATCTGAGAAGAAAGTGCATTCAGATACAGATAGGGTCGGCTGAGTCTTCTAAAATCCATATCACTTACCGGGGGATCCAGCATCTCCGGAGTTAAGTTGGCAAATTCTCCCGACAGCTTCGCTATCATGGCTCCTCTGGCATAAGCCCTCTTCTGCTTCTCTGCAGCCAGCGCCTGTGCGGTATCGCGTCCAAGCTCCGGGTGTTCGATCCGTATCCGCCGTTCAATCTCCGTATCCGGCTCAATCTCCATCACCCGGTCAAATTCATCCGCCAGTTCTCTTCGGCCGGTGTTCTCCAGATAATAACGGACATTGCTTCGGATCCGCTCTGCTGCTGCAGGCATGGGTCTGCTTCTGTGTCCCGGATCCACCGTCCCGACACTTTCCAGTCTGGAACGGAGAAAATCTCCAAGAGAAGCTCTTCTCCGCTGTTCCTCCGGATCCCGGATCAGATAGTACTTAAGCCTCCACGGCAATGCACGTTCCAATTCTTCCATCATGGCTATTCTACTCCTTGTTACCTGCTTTTCTTAGTGCATCCCCATAACGCCCTGTTTCTGGCTCTGTTTCTGGCTCTGGTTCTGATTTTGCTTCTGCTCCAGGTTCGGGTTCGGGTTCTTTTCGCCGTTCTGCTTTGCAAGCTTTGCTTTTGCTGCATCCAGTTCAGCTTTCACATTCACCTTCGGTTCCTTACGGTTCGGTCTTGCCTGTGCCTGCTCCTGTACCGTCACGTTTCCTGTCTCCAGTGCCTGCTCCAGTTCCGGACAGAGTTCTTTGAGCTTTGTCATCATCTCATTTGCCATGCGGATACGGTCGTTCCCTTCGCCGGAACGGAAATAGTTATGAAGGAAACCCTGATTCTCCTTCGCTTTCACATAGTCCTGACACTTCTTGTATGCTTCCAGACAATTCCGGCGAAGCTCTGCTTCAACCTCCGGTGACTCATCACACTGACCTGCTGTCTGCGCCACTTTATCCAGTGCATTGGTCATCGCGGTAAACTCCTCGGTATTCGGCTTCTTGCCTCTCTTGGCACTTGTCGCCAGGATCCCGGCATCTACCTTGATTTTCGCACCCTTATACAGTCGATCAGCCAACTTCGTGTAAGTCTCCTGTATCTCTTTGATTGCTGCTTCTTTTTTCTGAGTGGCTTCATCCGTGATCTTTTTCGTATGGTACTCAATGTTTTCCTTTTCCCATTTTTCATTTGCAATCTTTTCCTGCTCATAGAGAACCGGATTGTGTTTCAAATGCTCTTCTCTCTTCACCAGTGCTTCTGCGTCCTTGATCTCCTTGAGCAGTTCCGCTTTCTTCTCTCCCATCACCTTCTGCTGTTCATAGATCAGCGCAGTACGCTTCTCATTCCGTGCATTAAAAAACGGTTCTATCCGTGCCCTCAGCTTCTGTCCCAGTTTATCAGGATCCAGTGCCGCCTCAGCCTCTTTGAGCTGGTTCTCAAGCCTGATCTCTCCTTCCACATAGAATGCTTTGTCCTTCAGAAGTCCTGTCAGTTTGTTATGCAGATCATCTTGCTGACGCTCTAATTCTGTGGTATCCTGTCTCTTCCGGTTTCTCCTGTTGATCTGTGTTGTCAGTTCATCTATGTCCAGATTCACACGGGCTACTCTCGCATCGAGATCCTTGATGCTTTTCTCATTTTCCTTCTTTTCTTTTGCAAGTCTGGCTTCCAGATCTTCCTTCTCAAGCTTCAGCTTCACAACTTCTGCATCGTGAAGCTGCTCGGCCTTCTTTGCAGCTTCCTTGTACTCGGCTTCGACCTGCGCATCCCTATCGTTAAACTGAATGCTGATCTCTTTCATCTGTCTGGCATATTCATCATTTAAGGAAGCTACTTTCTCTTTCGCATCCCGTATGTGCCCTCTCTTCTGTTCCTCCCAGATTCCTTTGATTTCCTTTTCTCTGGAAGCCCATCTCTCTTTTGCTGCCTCTTTTACAAGCTGCTCCTGCTCCGGAATCTTCGCCAGAGCTTCCTTGTAGTCCTGATCGATCGGCTCCTGCTTCCGTGCTCTCCAGATACTCAGGGAAGAGTCCGCCAGCTCCTTTTCCCGGCGGATCTTCGTCTCTCTCTCTGCTTCTGTCAGTGTATTTGTATCTTTTGGCATCTTATGTACCTCTCGTTTCCCTATTTTTTCGGTTTCGGCTGGTTGCGGCGGGCTTCCCGCTCTCTCTGTCTCTGTGCTTCCCGCTCTCTTTTCTCCTGATCTCTCTGTCTTCGCTGACGTTCTGCTTCTTCTTCCCTCTGTACTCTTTCACGGAATACGGTTGTGGCTGTCTTAAGTTCTGCATAAGCCTTGTCTCTTGCACTATGCTGCACACCTCTTGGCATCTTCGCCTTGGAATGAGTTGCCAGTGAGCCTTCCATCGTCGCAATGTTCAATGCCATCGGCTCCCGGTTCTCTGCCTGACACGCATTTCTATAATCCGCATCCAGATTGGCAAATGCCGGATTGTCCGGATTCTCGGTCATGATCTGAAGAATCTGTACGATCGCCTGTTTCCGCAGTCTTCCGCCGATGGATAACTGTCCGCCGATATCATACTGAGCAGCTCCATTGTCTGTATGTCTGTCCATGTAGACTCTGCATGCACGATAAAGCTCCTGTGCCGCTCTGTTGCGGTTCTGGGCATCTGCCTGCTTGTAAGCTGCTGCTGTTGTACGCACATTGCCGAACTCGGTGGGATGTCCGCCACGGCCCCAGATACCGGCATTGGATGCCACCTGGAATGCCTCCAGAGCATCTTGCAGTACATCCTGCGGTGCCTGTACCGGTGCCTCGACCTGCGGTTCTGGCTGCGGTTCTGCCTCCGGCTGTACCGGTGCTTCCTGAGCTGGCTGTACTTCGACTGCCGGCTGTGGTACCGGAATCTCCGGTGCCTTTTCCGGCTCTTTCGGTGCTTCTACCGGCACTTCTGCCTTCGGTTCTTCTACCGGTGCTTCTGCTTTTGGCTCCTCCGCTGCCTTCTCCGGCTCTTTCGGTGCTTCTGCCTGTACCCCTTTCTTTCTCGGTTCCTCGATCTTCTCTTTCACTTCGGCCCAGTATTTCGCCGACTTAAGTTTCCTTTCTGCTTCTCCTTTTGCTTCTTTGTCTGCCAGTTCCTTCTGTACTTCTGCGACCCTCTCAGCATTGGGCTGATGCTCCGGAATGTCATAAGACTGGCGGAATTTCCGGTAGGCTTCATCAAGATACTTCGCACTAAAGGCTCTGTGAGTCCCAAGATCTTTCTGAAGTAATTCCGTATATAGATAGGTCAGAAGTTCTCTGCACTTGTCACGAAACAGTTCCGGTGTTCTTACATTCTCCGGAAACAGCTCCTTCTTATCCTTTCCGTCATTCATACGCAGGAAAATGAACGCTCTGGTGAGTTGATCAAAGTTGTTGCTCAGACTCACTCTGTTTTTAAAGTTACCGGTTTCCTCAATCGTTTTCCATCCACTGAAGATCGAATTCAGGAGGTAATTTCCACTCGGCATGTTAAGCATCTCTGTACCAGCTATCTTAAGAACTCTGGACAGATTATAGCCAAACCCGGATTCCATCAATCCCTCGTCATATGTCGCCAACTGCTTCTTCTGCAGCACTTTCGGCTCCTCTGCCGGTACTTCCGCTTTCGGCTCCTCTGCCGGGGCTTCCGCTTTCGGCTCCTCTGCCGGTACTTCTGCTTTTGGCTCCTCCGGTGCCTTCTCCGGCTCTTTCGGTTCTTCTACCGGTGCTTCTGCCTTTAGCTCTTCTGCCGGAGCTTCCGCTTTCGGCTCTTCCGGTGCCTTCTCCGGCTCCTTGGCAGCTTCTTCTGCTGCAAGCTTGCGTTTCTCCATGAATGTCTGGTACAGAGCCTTTACTTCTTCCGGTTCAAACAATCCGAGCTGAGCAACATATCCATAGTTTTTCGTATGGGCAGAGACTTCTGCATAAAGCACCTTGATAAAATCCCAGAGCTCCGACATCTTCTCCGTGAAGAGTTCCGGGGTTCTCTCATTTACCGGGAACATTTCCTTTGCACTCTTTCCGTCATCCAATCCAAAATGTCTTATGACATACTTTCCCAGATTATCGAAACAATAATCACGGTCTTTGTCGTCTACAAAGCTACCGTTCTGAAGAACCCGGAAATAATATTTCAGCAGTCTAGGAAAAAAACCTATAAAATACGGCTGTCTATACAGTAAATTATAGCGTCCATCTATATCACGCAGCGTAATATTTTTTGTCATCTTATCCAACTGTTCCGTATATTCCTTCGGAGTCTGAACAGCATTGATCTTTTCCCATCTTTCCTGTGCGATGCGCTCTTTCTCTGCTTTCTCGGCATCTGCCTTTTTCTGGTCTTCTTCCTCTTTTTCTGCAGCTTTTTTTCTGGCTTCTTCCTCTTCTTCGGCCTTTTTCTTCGCCGCCTCGGCTTCTTCCGCTTTCTTCTTCGCTGCCTCCTCTTCTTCGGCCTTTTTCTTCGCTGCCTCGGCTTCTTCCGCTTCCTTCTTCGCCGCCTCGGCTTCTCCGTTTTCTTTCTGCTCTTCTTCTGCCTTCACATTCATATACGGCTGATAAGCAGCATCAAAGTCAAATTTATCAAAGAAGCCCTCTTTATACGCTATCGGTGTGAAGACTCCGATGCTTTCATCCTGTCTTCTCATATGACCTGTCACAAAGGCCCATATTCTGTTGGCATATTTCTTAAAATGCTCCGGACTGCGTTCCGCTGGCGGAAACTGGTTGTCTGTTCCCCAGTCGCGATTCTGGAATTCCAGAGCGACCTGGTAATTAAGCTTGGAAAGATTTCCATACATTTTCTTCATGACATCCTGCGTAAATCCCTCAGGAGACCGAACTGCCTGATTATAATCCTTTATCATCGCTTTCAGGTTATCGCTGAAACTATAATCATAACTGCACAGCCCAGCATATTCTGTCTCAAACTTCTTCAGAAATGCCTCCTGCTTCTCCGGATCGTCCGGAATCATGTACTCTTCAAAATGCTCCTGCATATCCTTCACAACATTCTGAACAAATGCATCATCATTTGTCTGTTCCCTTAAACCGTATTTTGGCATATTACTTTCCTCACTTTCGTATTTTCTTTGCCCTTTGAGCTTCCTGCTTCATTGTTGAGACAATCTTACCACAGTTCAGGGTACAAAAGGGAGACAAATTTCGTCAAAAAAGCAATTTTTTTT
>CAVFMZ010000029.1:0-26884 GCA_963623675.1 Firmicutes bacterium CAG:176
ACCGCCTTCACCGCATCTGAAAGCGTAACACTTCCAAATACCGCACACAGCAGGAAAATTCCTATAGAATAAAACGCTACCTGTTTCCAGAGCTTCACAGCTCTTTCTGCCTTAAATGCCCGGTCAATGGCAAAATAGCCGCCGATCATCACAAAGCAGTTCACGTGAACTACGGAAAATGACTGAACCAGATAAGAAAGAAAATAGTTTACTGTGCCATATCCAAGTTTCGCAGTTACTCTTCCGTGGAACAGACAGTGTCCGATCACAATCATATACATGCAGAGAATCCGAAGCAGCTCAAAATTTACCTGACGCTTTTTATGCATTGCTGTCTCCATTATGACTCCTCCGTCTCATACAGATGATTTTCCGTTACAATTCTGGTTCCCTTATCTCCGTCCCGGATTACAATATTCACGATATAGCGGTCGTCCAGAGGATAATCCAGCTTTGGAATGGTAAACCGCACCTGGTTCGTATCTGAGAGAGACGTATCATACAGCATGGAGTACAGGCCATCCTCGTCTTGCTGCTGCCAGGTTCCCTGGAACATTCGTTTCTTTCCGCTCTCCACACTCTCCAGCCACAGGAACACGCTCTTGCCTTCCAGCTCCTCCGGCGTCATATTTACCGTGCCTTCGATCACGTCATACCGGTCTGCTTCCGCCGTATAAATACGATCCAGTGTGGATGTGTAATCCTCTGTCTCCTTCAACGCCGACATTTTATAATTCAGTGCAAACAGACTGAAATTACCGATCTGATTGACTTTGGAATAGGTAATAAAAATTCCGTCATAAAGATCCTGCAGATGCAGCATCAGATGTTCCAGCATCGTATCTGTCACAAACACTGCCCGGTCGCTCTGGTACAGAGACGTCATGAGATTTCTCCATCCATAGGTTTCCAGATTGTCTACCACCTGAGGAGATTCCGTCTCCCAGCCGCCCAGCGTAAAGACATTGGTCAGATAATCTTCCGGAAGTTTCTCGAAAATCGAGTATCCCAGCTCCACTCCATTGTTGCTGATAGGTGCAAAAATATAGTAGAGATCTTTCTTTTTCGTAATGGTATCATAAAGCTGCCGGAATGCCACGCTCTCCTCGGAACTCTGAAGCGAAGGCTGACCCAGCGGCCGTACCAGCATATTCACGCCCAGTCCGGTCGTCAGAAGGACACCTGCCATTCCGGCTGCCACAAAGCGCCGTCCTTCCAGCCGTTCCTCCCACTGTCCGCCAATCCATTCCTGTACTGCGGACCAGATAAAGATCACAAAACACAGAAGGCAGGCAGTAACTACAATGGGAAGCACCCGGTAAATCTTAATGAAATAAATGTAAATACCAAGCAGCGCCACCCCCGGCCAGAACACAGCTGCCAGGCGTGACAGGCCTCTCTTTTTCAGTGATGAAATGGGTAACAGCCACAGGAACCATCCCAGAACTCCCAGCAGGAACAAGGGCTTTTCCGCCAGAATAATCAGATAATCCAGGAGATATTCCCACTGGAACGGTCGATCCTGCCGGAACGCTACTATCTCTTTGAACAAATCCGCTGTATACCGGTCACTGTCTGCAATCAGCCAGTTCTGCAGATTGATCACATCTGTCCGTCCCAGGCCCAGCGTTTCATATTCTGCCTGATACTCACTCCAGTCCGGCACGCCATAATCCAGCAGCTGCTGGCGGGCTTTATCATATTCCTTATAATGTGCCTCTGCACTTCCCGGTGTATAGACCAGCACATTTTCTGCTGCAATACTTCCAAACACCAGTGCAAACGCCAGGATGCACGGAGCACAGTCCCGGAGCAGAAATCCTTTCCAGTCTTTTTCCTTCCAGGCCCGCAGAGCAAGGGCAATCCAGAGTCCAAAAGCCAGAATGCTCACCATACCAAAGGCCTGGAAACGGATCCAGCTTCCCATGAGCAGGAAGAAAATACCGGTTGCCATAATCAGGATTTTCTGCCATTTCTTTCCGGCTGCGAACTTTCCATCTGCCGCCCTGCCCGCGCAAAATACCAGCACATATCCGGCTGCCGATACAATGGCTGCTGTCTTTGTGTACTGCAGTTCCACACAGAGAGGTGACAATCCGGCCAGCACCAACATCAATGCCATAATCGTTCCGGTCTTCTTCCATCTGGTAATCCAGGTACACCCAATGGCGGTCAGAGACAGGAAGATCATCCCATACATCACCAGCGTATAGCAGTTCCACGAAGGGAACAGCATATAGAAACATTTCAATATCCATCCAAATGCACTGTGCAGATAGATAAAATACTGCGTATAACTCCCGTATGCCCCGGAGGCAATCGCCGCCAGCGTAAATTCATCATTGGAACCGTAATAAGGATGCAGGAATTTTACCGCATACCCTACTGCCGCTATATGAAATATGAGAAACAGGCAGATCAGCTGTCCTGTAGAAATTCTGTTTTTCTTCACTGTTATTCCTCGCACAAATTAAAGTTTCCTATACGATAAAAAACCGCCACGGCGGAGTACCCGCAGGTGCTCCGTGCCATGGCGGCCTCTAAAATTCTAGTTGTCCAGAAGTTTTCCTTCTCCGTTCCAGCTGTACAGCTTACGGATCTCTTTACCAACCTTCTCTGACGGATGCTCTGCAGCCAGTTTTCTCATAGCTTTGAAGTGAGCCTGTCCGCCTGCCGGAGACATATCCAGAAGGAAGTCTTTTGCGAAAGTACCATCCTGGATGTCTTTCAGGATCTGTTTCATAGCCTTCTTGGTATCCTCGGTGATGATCTTCGGTCCGGTGATGTAATCGCCGTACTCAGCGGTGTTGGAGATAGAATATCTCATTCCCTCGAAACCAGACTGATAAATCAGGTCAACGATCAGTTTCATCTCATGGATGCACTCGAAGTATGCATTTCTCGGATCATATCCAGCCTCAACCAGAGTCTCGAATCCAGCCTGCATCAGTGCACATACGCCGCCGCAGAGAACTGCCTGCTCACCGAACAGGTCGGTCTCGGTCTCAGTACGGAATGTGGTCTCAAGAATACCTGCTCTTGCTCCACCGATTGCCAGGCCGTATGCCAGAGCTTTCTCCAGAGCTTTGCCGGTTGCATCCTGATGAACAGCTACCAGACACGGAGTTCCTTTTCCTGCCTGATACTCACTTCTTACAGTGTGTCCCGGAGCTTTCGGTGCGATCATGGTAACGTCAACAAATTTCGGCGGTACGATCTGATTGAAATGGATGTTGAAGCCGTGGGAGAACATCAGCATGTTGCCCTCTTCCAGGTTCGGCTCGATATCTTTCTTATACATAGCTGCCTGAAGCTCATCATTGATCAGAACCATGATGATGTCTGCTTTCTTAGCTGCCTCTGCTGCGGTATATACCTCAAATCCCTGCTCTTCTGCTCTCTTCCAGGATTTACTGCCTTCATAAAGTCCGATAATTACATGGCATCCGGACTCCTTTGCGTTTAATGCCTGTGCGTGTCCCTGGCTGCCGTAACCGATAACTGCGATTGTCTGGCCTTCCAGAGCTGCAAGATTACAATCTTCCTGATAGTAAATCTTTGCCATTTTCTTTTCCTCCATCCTTGTGTGTGTTTGCTTTATTTCTGCATAAAATCATAGTCCATCAGCTGTCCGTCTTCGCCGTACATCTTTACGTCGAAGGTTCCTCTGGACAGACCCGTAATACCGGTCCGTGCAAGTTCCAGGATCTCAACGTCCTTTAACATGCGAAGGAATGCGCTCAGCTTTGACTGGCTTCCGACAAGTTCGATCACCAGTGACTCTATGGAAACATCTACGATTTTAGCCCTGAAAATATCAGCGATGGAAATAATGTTCTGGCGGTTCTGCTCATTGCAGAGTACCTTTACCAGAAGAAGTTCGCGACATACGGAGCTGTCCGGCTCCAGTCTCTTAATATCCACCACATCTTCCAGCTTATTCAGCTGCTTTTCGATCTGGTCCAGAATATTGTGGTCACCGGTTGTAACCACTGTTGCCCGGGAGTAACGGGGATCCGCTGTCACACCAACCGTCAGGCTGTCAATGTTATAACCTCTGCGGCTGAAAAGACCGGCAATGCGGCTCAGAACACCGGATGTATTGTCTACCAGAATCGAAAAAACTACTTTTTGCATCTATACCCCTGCTTTCTGTCTGTAATCAAATCTTATATCATCACATTTTATCAATGATGCATGTCTTTGTCAATTATTGATCGTCAAATCTGCCAAATAATTATCAAGAAAAGCAAATCTTGTATCAATATAGGATTCGATCTCCGCCGTGCCTTCCACGTTCTCACTATCCGGCCAGCGCGCGGTATCCCTTCCAAATGCACCGGAATCCACCAGATACGCCATCTGTTCCCGGGCGTAGGATTTCCAGGTATCTTCTGTCAGGAAATCTGCTCTCCAGCTGTCCCAGGTCGCCTTCATATCTGCCGGAAGTGCGGTATCAAAAGCCTGCATGTTCCGGAATACTTCTTCGTTGAGCCACCGGGTGGTCAGTTCCGGATTATACCGGATATTTTTAATATCCTTGTCCTCGCCCTGCTCAAAATCGTCCCCCCAGGAGTAATTCTGGTCCCAGGGAATCCGGCGGATGGTAAACGTGCCGTCCGCATGCATCTCGGTACTGTAAAAAATATTTTTAAAGCGATTGTCCATGCCTGCAATGGCATTATAGTAAAGATCGTAATTAATGAAATTCTGCCGGTCAATACAACTGTAGAGCGTCTCCAGATCCGCCTCGGACTCCATATTGTAGCCGCTGTTCCAGAATGTCTGGAACGGCGTCCAGATTCCGTCATACCAGTCTTTTCCGCCCTTTTTAATATGGATGCCACCACAGGTAAAGGACTGCGCCGCATTGCTCTCTGCAAAGAGATCATCATCCGGCCACTCGTCATTTCCTACTTTATAAATCAGGTCTTTGGTCTTATCAAGGCTTAAAGATTTATAATCCGTAGGCTCCACCAGTCCGTAAAGCCCCCGGTATTCTCCATTGAGCACCAGTTCCACATATTCCATTTTACAGCCCGCATCGGTCTTTGTCTCCGTCCGGTCCGCAATCTGGTTCCAAAGTTCAATGGACAGTTTATCACGGAGTTTGCTCCGGTCCGAATACAGAGCCTTCAGCTGCCAGTTATCATCCTTACGCATACCAAGAAGGGACTCTTTTCTGGCTGTACTTCCGTCATCACTCAGAAGATCCAGGCGGTATCCCAACTTTTCAAACCGTTTGCTGGCATTTCCGCGGATATTATAGTAAGCATGGCTGTCCAGCACATCATATTCACCGGAAGCGGCAAATACCGGGTCTAGCAGCCGGATGGTGGTTCCATCCTCTCCCATATTTCCGTCAATGCTCAGCACCGGCATTCCGGTAAACAGTACCGGCACTTCCGCATACTCCGAATCGGTGTAAACCAGACACCGGAAAACGGTTCCATCCTGAATGGACTGGTTCATGTCCTGAAATCCATCGTTTTCTTCAAATACAGCAGAGACTTCCTGTCCATCCACCTGGGCAGTCAGGACACCCTTCCAGTATCCTTCTGACAGACTCTGAGAAATATAATACCGCCCTTCTGTCTGTTCCCAGGCAGCTTCCACGCCATTGACCAGAAGCTTCGCCCTGGAAATATCTGTCATCTCTGTCCGTTTCTTCCGGATTTTCTGGCATGCCTGTTCTGACACTCTGGAAACATCCATCACGGAAGATGTATGATGCGCTGCCGCTTCCCACAAGAGCAGAGCGAATACCAGAACACTGGCCAGTAATACTATTTTTTTCTTCATACTTACAGATTCTTCTTCACATCAGCAATATAGTCCGGAGTGGTGCCGCAGCATCCTCCGATCACAGACGCACCACAGTCTCTCAAATGGAGCAGATGTTTCGTGAACTCTGCCTCCTTCATACTGTAAACAGCCTCTCCTGTCTCCGTAATCGTAGGCATTCCGGCATTTGGTTTTGCCACAACAGGAATAGACACCGTCTCATGAAGCCGTGTAATGACTGCAGACAGCTGATCCGGTCCTACAGAGCAGTTGACGCCCACTGCATCAGCTCCCATGGCTTCCATTGTCGCAGCCGCATCAAATACGGTGCCGCCAAAATAAAGACTGCCGTCCCCTTCACAGGTGAAGGAAATAATAAGTGGGAGATCACAGACTGCTCTTGCCGCATCGCAGATGACAGTCGCCTCATCCTGGGACAATAATGTCTCTGCCACCAGAAGATCCACGCCTGCCTCTGCCAGCAGCGAAATCTGCTCCTTATAGATCTCCATCATACTGTCATAAGTCATGGGACCATAAGGCTCCAGTCCTTTTCCGGTAGTAGACATATCTCCGGCAATGAGGACCCGGTCTCCCAGGTTCTCTCTGGTTCTCTTTACCAGTTCCCGGTTCAGTGTCCCTACATTTGCTTCCAGACCCATGCCTTTCAGCGTCTCCCTGTTTGCTCCGAACGTAGGCGCATAGATGACCATGGAACCTGCATCCGCATATTCCTTCTGCAAATGGGCAATCTCGTCCGGATGTTCATAGACCCATTGTTCCGTGCACACACCCACCGGCATTCCCATCTTTCTTAAACAGGAGCCAGTTCCTCCATCCAGAATCACGGATCCTTTTTCTTCTATCAATTCACGAAATTCTTCTCTGGTCATCTTATTCTGCCTCAACTTTCTTTGTCTTTTTTCTTCTTATTCTCCGGATCATGGCATAATACTTTCAGAATCAATGCCGCTCCTCCGAACATTAATACCAGCATAATCAGATAATTATATAAACTGGTATAGCGGAACACAAATTCGGTTCCCGCAATCACAGATGCCACAATCATCAGAAGACCTGCTCCGGTCAGCAGTTTCGCTCCAAAGGAATCTGTATTCACGCAGAGCCAGATTACGCCCGCAATAAACGGTACCACTACCAGTCCGCCATTTAACCGCAGTCCGCCAATCCGAAGGCTGTAAAATGCAGTATGTACAGCCACACTGGACAAAAACCAGTAGCCGCCGGATACCAGCATGGCAAGCCCGATCAAAAACTGGGTCAGAGGATTTCCTTTCTGCTTCATATCGTTCTCCTTTTTACATCAGTTTTTTTCCGCAGTTCGGACAGAATTTCATGCCTTCTGTTTTTGTTCCACATTCCGGGCAGAATTTACATCCGCCTGCCGGAACATCTGCACTGCCGGAGGACGCAGGCGCTGCCTGCTGCTGTACCTGCTGGCCTGCAAAATTCTGCTGCATCTGGCCTGCCATCTGCTGACCCATCATCATGCCCATAGCCATGCCTGCCATATCGGATGCAGCGCTGCCTCCGCCATTTCCATTTGCCATGGCGTCCAGCATGGACATCTGCTGATAACGTCCCATATCGCCGACCACGCTCTGGGATGCCGTCTTGGTCACCATCTTCTGGATCTCTTCCGGATAAGTAAAGCTGGAAATATTAAAGACGGTGATACTGATACCGATCTTCATCATCTCCATATCCAGATCTTCCTGAATTCCTTTTGCAATATCAAAAGAATTTGCCTGCAGATTGAACATATCCTTGCCTTCTCTTACAATCCATTTCATCAGAAGCTGATCCAGCATGGAAGTTACACGTTCTTTTACATCATCAATGGTGAACTGCTGTTTCACACCTGCAATTTTCTCGATCAGTGCCGCATGATCACTGATCTTGCAGTAGAAGGTTCCGAATGCACGGATGGGCATACCGGCCGGAAGTCCCGGCGCCGGAATGTTGATGGGATTCTTGGTTCCCCATTTGACCGTCACTTCCTTGGTATTGATAAACAGTACTTCCGCACGGATTCCGCTGTTAAAACCAAATTTGAAGCCTTTCAGGCTGGACAGGAACGGAATGATCTCGGACTCAATGTCAAAACTTCCCTCATCTGTGAAAATACCTTCCACTTTTCCATTATAAAGGAAAATTGCATCCTGACCCGGACGGATAATCAGGCGGCTGCCTTTCTTGATCTCCCGGTTGCTCCATTTCCAGAACAGCACATCATCTCTGTATTCTTCCCACTCTACCACATTGGCAAACTGATTTCCAAATAAACCCATAATTTATGATACCTCCTGTACCCATATGTACTCTGCAGGCGTCAGTTCTTCCGCCTCATATTCGCAGACCATCTCCGTCTTATTTTTCTGCAGACCGTAATCTTCCTCACCACCGGATGTTGCCAGGAAGAACATACCGATTGCCGCCAGTGCCAGGAGAATCAGCAGTACAATTTTTGCCACGCTCTTTGGATATTCTCCTTTTACCCGTCCTGTCTGTCCATTGATCAGTACCGTATAGGTCTTGTTCTTATACCGATACGCAGTGGAATAAACCGGAAGCAATACATGCTTATAGGTTTCTGCATCATAATGCTCATCCATACGGATATTCCGCACATGATCATACCGGCGCAGTACATCCTGTTCTACCATACCATAAAGCGAAGCACTCATTCGGGTTCGTGCAGAACGATGTGCATCCTTCAGATCCACCGTATAGATTTCTGAACTGTATCCGGACAGATAATCCGGAGAGTACGCCGGAATATCCATGGTATTAAACGGTTCAATGCCTTCTATCAGGCTTTCAGACAAACGATCGGACGCATGAATCAGCACATCATCAAAGAAATGGTGGATATGTCCCACTACCGGGTACCAGTCCGTCACCACTTCTGTATAGGTTTTGCCATCCTTATCTTTTCTTGTCACCTGACGATCACGTCCGCCTTCTGCGCGGTAATTTACATTGGCATCCGCATCAAACGTCCAGTAGGGAATATAGATACCCTGCAGTTTATCCTGCTGATACAGGTGTTTTAGTTCTCCGGGAGCCAGCCATCTGCCTTTCATCCATTTACGGAAGCATTCTCCCACCTTGTTTTTATCAATCCGGAAAGGAACAACTCCATCAGGCCGGATGCCCGCAATCTGCTTCTCAGACAGTACAAATGGTGTGCCGCAGTACGGACACTCCTTTGCCGTACTGGTTGCCTCTACTTCCACCATTGCTCCGCAGGACGGACACTGCATGGTAGAAGATTTCTTTTCTTCTGCTTTTACTGTTCTTTTCGCATAATCTGTCAGCTTATGTTCTTTTACTGACTGACTGTTTGCATCAATTTTCTCTTCTGTCCCGCAATTCGGACATTTCAAAGACTGCGTGGTTACATCAAATTCCATGACTCCACCGCAGTTTTTACAATAGTAGATCTCTCCCACGGATGATCCTCCCGCGTATATTTCTGTACAGAAACTGCCGCAAAGATATTCTCTGCGGCAGTCTGATTTTTATAATCCCATTTTTGCTTTCAGTGCAGCCAGCTCGTCATCTACTGCTGATCCGGCTCCGTCATCATCATATTTTGCCGCAAGGCTGTCAATATCGTCTTCTTTTCCTGCATTCAGCTCAGCCATGGCATTGGCCTGATCCAGCATACGGTCTGCTTTCTCTTCCATCTTTGCGAATGCGGACATATTATTCTGTACGCCTGCCGCAGAACTTCCGATCTTATTCAGTCTCTCCTGTGTCTTGGCAACCGCCATCTTCGCCTTGATGGCATCTTTTCTCGCATTCAGCTCACTGATATCTTTTACCAGTTTGTCATGCATCTCATGCATCTTTACAGCATTACCATGAGCAAGATCATAAGATTTCTGCAGTGCTTCCTGTTTGGAAACCAGCTGCTGTTTCTTCTCCAGGAACTGACGGGCATCGTTGTCGTTTCCTGCAGTGACTGCCTTTTCTGCATAGCGCTGCATTTTTGCTACTTCTTCGTTGCACTCGTCAAGCTGGCGTTTGCATTTTGACTCTTCCGCCATGACTGCGGCCGTCTCTGCTTTCACCTTTCCCAGATCGCTTTCCAGATTACGCAGATACTGATCTACCATTTTCTCCGGATCCTCTGCCTTGTCAAGTAGCGCATTCAGGTTCGCAGACATAATATCCCCAAATCTTTTAATAATTCCTGCCATTCCCTTGTCCTCCTTTATGTGAGTGAATTTATTTCCACGGCAGCTCCGGATGCTCAATCTTCTTATCTCGGAGCATCAGATCCGCCAGGGCTTCTTTTGCCGGTTTGTTTTCAAACAACACCTCATTGACTTCCTGTACAATCGGCATGTCAATATGATACTTTTCTGCCAGCGTTTTTGCCGCCTTTGCGGAATTCACGCCCTCTACTACCATCTTTACTTCATCCATGGCTTCCTTCATGGTCTTCCCCTGGCCAATGAGAATGCCTGCCCGCCGGTTACGACTGTGCATGGATGCACAGGTAACGATCAGGTCGCCGATGCCGGTCAGGCCGTTAAAGGTCTCGATATGGCCTCCCATGGCCACTCCCAGGCGGCTCATCTCTGCAATTCCTCTGGTAATGAGGGCTGCCTTTGTATTGTCCCCGCAGCCAAGTCCGTCTGCTGCTCCTGCTGCCAGCGCAATAACATTTTTTAATGCACCGCCCAGTTCAATTCCCAGCATATCCGGACTGGTATAGACACGGAACACCTTATTCATGAAAATATTCTGAATGTATTCCGCTGTTTCTTTCTTCTTCGCACCTGCCACAACAGTGGTCGGAATGTCTCTTCCCACTTCCTCTGCGTGGCTGGGACCAGACAAAACTGCCGCCTGACACTGAGGAATCTCCTGCTCAATGACATCTGTCAGGATCATCAGTGTGCTCTCTTCGATTCCCTTGGACACATCTACAATAATCTGTCCTTCTGCCACAAATGGCGCCATTTTCTTTGCCATACTGCGGATGGACGGGGACGCTGTTGCCAATACCAGAATATCTTTCCCTTTTACCGTCTGCTCCAGATCCGTGGTACAGATAATATCATCCGGAAGTTTTACGCCCGGAAGTTTTGATTTGTTTTCCCGCTCTTTCCTGAGCACGAGGGACTCTTCATCCCTCCGGGACCACAAAGTCACTTCATGTCCGTTTTTGCTTAAGACTCTCGCCAGAGCTGTTCCCCAGCTTCCTGAGCCGATGACTCCTGCTTTTGCCATAGCTCAATCTCCTCTCCGCCAAAACCATTATTTTTTCTGAAAAATTTTGTTTTCCGTTCCGTTTAACAGACGTTTGATATTCGTTCTGTGTCGATAAATCGCCATCAGGGAAAGTGCGGTGCATACCAGATAGAACTCCAGCAGATGTCCCTGACTCATTCCATAATACCCTCTCTGTCCCAGAACTACAATATCAATGACCAGTTCAATAACTACCAGAATGGATCCCAATGAGACATATCTGGTCAGCCCCACGGTCAGAAGAAACGTAGCTGATTCCAGAATCGTTACAATGGGACCCAATGTCAGTACAAGCCCGGCTGTACAGGCAATGCCTTTACCGCCGCGGAAACTCAGCTGCACCGGAAAATTATGTCCGAGAATCGCTCCTGCTGCCGCATACATGCCGAGCAGCGGGAGCATATCCCCATGTGTCCGTGCAAAAATTGCTTTCACCAGAACGACGGCCAGCACCGTCTTCGCCACATCTCCCAGAAGTACAATCACTCCTGCTTTCTTTCCGAGCACACGGAGGGCATTGGTGGTTCCCGCATTGCCGCTTCCGTATTCCCGGATATCAATTCCGTTCATTCTTCCATAGATATACGCGGTCTGGAATATTCCGAACAGGTATCCGATCGCCAGACATACGATGCGTTCCATATCAGTCTGATTCCTTTCTCTCACGGATGATGAATTTCAGTGAGGTTCCCTTGAAGCCAAATGCCTCACGGATCTTATTTTCCAGATATCTCACATAGGAGAAATGCATCAGTTCCTTGTCATTGACAAAAACTACGAAGGTCGGCGGTTTTACCGATACCTGGGTCACATAGTAAATCTTCAGTCTCTTACCTTTATCTGAAGGCGGCTGCTGCATGGCAACGGCCTCGGTTACGATCTCATTGAGCACACCTGTCTGTACACGGAGCGTCTGGTTCTCGATGACCATATCAATGGTCTCAAACAGCTTTGGAAGACGCTGTCCGCTCACTGCGGAAATAAAGAGAATCTCCGCATAGGGCATGAAAGAGAGAACCTCTCTTACCTTTCTGGTAAATTCATAGATGGTCTTGTCATTTTTCTCGATAGCATCCCATTTATTGACGGCAATAATGATACCTTTACCTCTCTCATGGGCAATTCCGGCAATCTTTGCATCCTGCTCGGTAACGCCCTCCTTGGCGTCAATGACGACAACGACCACATCGGCGCGCTCTACAGCGGTGACCGTACGGATAATGCTGTAACGCTCCAGCTCCTCTTTGATCTTGTTCTTTCTTCTTAATCCGGCTGTATCAATAAAGATATATTCTTTTCCATTCCAGCGGATATCCGTATCGATAGCATCACGGGTGGTTCCCGCAATGTCGGATACGATTACACGGTTCTCACCGGTCAGTTTATTGATAATGGAGGATTTTCCAACGTTTGGCTTTCCGACTACGGCTACCTTCGGACGGTCATCCTCTTCCTTATCTGCAGATTCCTCCGGGAAATGTTTGACTACTTCATCCAGCATATCACCGATTCCCAGACGGGAAGAAGCGGATACCGGAACCGGATCACCGATTCCCAGATTATAAAATTCATACACATCTGCCATGAATTTCTGGAAGCTGTCTACTTTGTTGACTACCAGAATCACCGGCTTATGGGAGCGGCGCAGCATATCTGCCACCTTGGAATCTGCATCCTGAAGTCCCTGACGGACGTCTACCAGGAAAATAATCACATCTGCCGTGTCAATGGCAATCTGCGCCTGCTCACGCATCTGTGACAGAATAATATCGCTGCTGTCCGGCTCAATACCACCGGTATCGATCAGTGTGAAGGAATGATTCAGCCAGTTCACATCTGCGTAAATACGGTCACGGGTAACACCCGGTGTGTCTTTGATAATTGAAATATTTTCTCCTGCAAGGGCATTGAACAGTGTGGATTTCCCCACATTTGGACGCCCTACAATTGCAACTACAGGTCTGCTCATGTCTTACCTCTTTCTCTATTTGTTCTATTCATTTAAAATACAATTCACAAAATCATTTCCGCTTGATTCTACTATGGATACTTTGATTTGTAAAGCTGTTTGTAACTGCTCCACGGTCATATCATCCAGGAATACCGGCTCATCATTCTTCAGCATATTGGTCGTGAGCAGCAGCTCTTCTCCCAGGTCTTTTCCCTTCAGCTGGTTCACCAGATCCTGTCCGGTGAGCAGACCTGCCACCGTGATCTTGCCGCCAAAAAACTCATTTTTTACCGTAATCACCTGCACGTCCACATGGGAGTATTTTTTCCGGATAGATGCCACATGTTCCCTGAGATAAGGCGCTGCCAGTTCTCCGGTGGCAATGGTTACTCTCCTTTTCCGGTCATCTCCCGGAAGCTCAGCAAGCCGTGCATGGACTTCTTCTTCCAAAAGCCTTACCATGCCGACGCCATTTTCCAGCTGCAGATAACCGTCATAGGTCATCTCGTCCGGTATGGGGCACTCTGCCAGAATATACCACTCGTCTCCTGCATGGATAAAGTGGGTGCCATATTCTTTCACCAATTTTTCCTGCCATCCATGGATCAGATCCAGCACGTTGCAGGCATCTTCCTTCGTAAATGGTTCCAGCGGATACAGGCCGTCACGATATCTGGTCAGTCCTACCGGCACCACCGATACGCTCTGTAATTCCGGCATCAAGGATACCAAATCTCGGATGGAACGATCCAGTTCCGCCCCGTCATTGACTCCGCGGCAGAGAACAATCTGCCCATTCATGACAATACCGGCCTCTTTCAGTCTCCGGACTTTGTCCATAATATCTCCGGCAAACCGGTTGTGCAGCATTTTGCAGCGAAGCTCCGGGTTGGTTGCCTGGAAAGAAATATTAATGGGAGAAAGCTTATAATAAATAATCTTCTCCAGATCGTGTTCACTCATATTTGTGAGGGTCAGATAGTTTCCCTGCAGAAATGACAGACGGGAATCATCATCCTTAAAATAAAGAGTGTCTCTCATTCCTTTCGGCAGTTGATCAATAAAGCAGAACATGCATTTATTTCTGCAGGAACGGTAATCGTCCATCAGACCATTTTCAAATTCCATTCCCAGATCATCTTCGTATTCCTTCTCAATCTCCAGCTCCCATTCTTCGCCATCCGGCTTGCGGATCACCACGAGGACTTCCTCCTCGTTCATCAGATACCGGTAGTCAAATACATCCTCCGGTTCCTGTCCGTTGACCGATACCAGCACATCACCCGGTTCGATCTCCAGTTCCTCGGCAATACTGCCCGGTGTTACTGCACTTACTATATGTTCCATGTATCTATATTCACCTTGTCTTTCTTTCTGTTTCCAGATAAAATGCACACTACAGGCATTCTATGTTTTTTACTATACAGGATTTGCTCACAAATTGCAACTATATGACTTGACTGCCCCTGCATGAAAATGATATAAATGAAGTAATGGTTATACATAAAAGACTGGAGGAAAATTATGTCTGAAAATTATTCCTATGAAAGCGTTCTTCCCATTGCCCCGTTGAAAGTGGTTGCGCTGGAAGGATGCCGTGATATGGCCCGTGAGGTAGACAAATATCTGGTAGAGTTCCGCGAAAAAGGAAACCAGGATTTCCAGGATACCCCTAATTTCCATGGTTATCATGAAGATTCCTATCTGTTAAAAAGCGCGTGCCCCCGTTTTGGAACCGGAGAGGCAAAAGGAATTCTCTATGAATCGGTCCGTGGCGCTGACCTGTTCATCCTGGCAGATGTGACCAATTACAGCCTGACTTATAATGTATGCGGTCACGAGAATCATATGTCTCCTGACGATCATTATCAGGATATTAAACGTATCATCTCCGCTGCAAACGGAAAAGCCCGCCGTATTAATGTAGTGATGCCGTTTCTCTATGAAAGCCGGCAACACAAAAGAACCCAGAGAGAATCTCTGGACTGTGCATTTGCACTGCAGGAACTGATCGATATGGGTGTTTCCAACATCATCACCTTTGATGCCCATGACCCTCGTGTCTGCAACGCCATTCCGCTGTACGGATTTGACAGTTTCAATCCTCATTATCAGTATATCAAAGCGCTTACCAAAGCCGCACCGGATCTGAAAATTGATAAAGACCACCTGATGGTCATCAGTCCGGACGAAGGTGCTATGGGACGTGCCGTTTACTTTGCAGGTGTTCTCGGTGTCGATATGGGAATGTTCTACAAACGCCGTGACTATTCCACCATCGTCAACGGAAAGAACCCCATCGTTGCCCATGAATTCCTTGGCGACGATCTGCACGGCAAAGACGTTATCATCATCGACGACATTATTTCCTCCGGAGAAAGTATGCTGGACGTTGCACACCAGATTAAAAATCGCGGTGCCAAGCGGGTGTTCGTCTGCGCTGCTTTTGGTCTCTTCACGGACGGACTGGAAAAATTTGATGAGTATTATGAAAAAGGTTACATCAGCCATGTGATCACTACCAACCTGATTTACCAGACACCGGAGCTGCTCTCCCGTCCTTATTATACGGAAGCGAATATGACCAAATTCCTGGCCGCTATCATCGACTGCATTAATCACGATGTATCCACCGGCCATGTCAACGACCCGACAGAACGTATTCAGAAAGTACTGGAACGCATGAAATAGGAACAAAAAAGACAGGATCTCTTCACCACGAAGAATCCTGTCTTTTTTGTGTTTCTTTTATTTTCTTTTTGATGATTACAGAGCCTTACCTTTGAGAATGACCTGTACTGTACTCAGATCATCTTCTTTCAGAAGCACCATATTTGCCGTCTTACCAGGTGTAATACTTCCATACTGGTCGTAGATTCCCACAGATTTTGCAGAATTGACTGCCGCACATTTGACTGCGCTTTCCAGCGGAATCTGCATCTTCTGCACTGCCACGCGGACACAGTCCATCAGGTTGGTGGCAGAACCTGCAATGGTACCGTCTGTCAGTGTGGCAAGATGTCCTTTTTTAATAACTTTCTGTCCCCCCAGGGCATATTCGCCGTCCGGCATTCCTGTTGCTTCCATGGAATCACTGATCAGAATAATCCGGTCATCCCCGAACATCTTGAAGGTCTGTCTTACTGTTACCGGATGAATGTGGATGCCGTCACAGATCATCTCTGCTTCCACCTGCTCATTGTCCGCTGCCGCACCGACCACACCCGGTGCACGATGGGAAAGTCCTGCCATGGCGTTGTAAAGATGAGTCACATGATGAACTCCATGTGCAAATGCCTCAGATGCCTCCTCATAATTTGCAGTGGTGTGCGCTACAGAAAGTACCACTTCGTCTTTCAGCTCCTCAATACATTCTTTCGCACCTTCCACCTCCGGTGCAATGGCCAGAAGTTTTACCATGCCACCGGATGCTTTATTAAGTCTCCGGAACATATCTGCATCCGGTTTATGAACAAAATCTCCGTTCTGGGCACCCTTCTTTGCCATGGCAATAAAAGGTCCTTCCATATTGATACCGCAGAGAATGGCGCCTTTTTCACTCTGATAGGAGCCTGCTGCCTCGCAGATCTTCTGAAGGGTATCCTCGCCCAGCGTCATCGTCGCCGGAACAATGGTCGTCACACCCTGAGATGCCTCATAGACCGCCATTGCTTCGATGGATTCATGGGTTCCATCGCAGAAATCATGACCTACACAGCCATGGAAATGAATATCCGTAAGTCCCGGAATCAGATAACAGCCTTTTGCGTCAATTACCACATCATCTCCGCTTTTTTCAGAGATCTTCTCTCCGTCTGTATACACTTCTTTTGTCTCGAAGCGTCCATCTTCCGAATATACCTTCGCGTTGATAATCTTCATCTTACTGCCTCCTGCTTACAGATTGCATTTGGACAGCGCAGCATCGTCAGCTACAATCGTTACATCCGGATGCATCTGAAGAATAGATGCCGGAACCTGCGGGGTAACCGGTCCAAAGAATGCGTTCTTCACAGTCTCTGCCTTATCCTCGCCGCTGACAACCACCAGAATCTTCTTTGCCATCATGATGGTCTTGATTCCCATGGTATAAGCCTGCTTCGGAACTTCATCGATGGATGCAAAGAATCTCTTGTTTGCCTCGATGGTTCTCTCCTGCAGATCGACGCAGTGAGTCTCAGTCTCAAATGCTTCGCCCGGCTCGTTGAAACCAATGTGTCCGTTGTGTCCAAGGCCGAGAAGCTGCAGATCCACACCGCCGGTAGAACGGATCACTTCTTCATATCTTGCACACTCTTCCTCTGCATTGGGATTCATACCGTTTGGCAGATGAGTTCTCTCCGGGTTAATATTTACATAGTCAAACAGATTATGATTCATGAAATAAAAATAGCTCTGATCGTTTTCTCTCGGCAGACCTTTGTACTCATCCAGATTGACCGTCGTCACATCGCCAAAATCCAGATCCCCTTTCTCATACCATTCGATCAGCTGTTTATAGGTTCCAATCGGAGTAGATCCGGTAGCCAGTCCCAGGACGCAGTCCGGTTTCATAATTACCTGTGCAGAAATAATGTTTGCTGCCTTACGGCTCATGTCATTGTAATCTTTTGCTTTAATAATTTTCATCATTCTTCACCCTCTTGTAGTTATTTTCCTTGTACCGCCTTTATTCTATGGTCTGGCCATCTTTTTGTATAGGCACTATCTTGTCACGACTATGGAAGATTTTCACTTCGCAGAAATTCTTTCTTTTAATCCCAGAAATGCCGCCAGATTTCCTCTCTGTCCATGACTGGCGCGGTGAGAAAACAGCAGATCTGAATTACAGCAGGTGCAGACATTGGTTATGTTAAGATGCTCCGGCAGAATACCAGCTTCCAGAAGCACCCATTCATTGGCTCTCCACAGATTCAGCTGATATTTTCCATTCTCTTTCCCATATACAAGCTGTTCATCCATGGAATCTGCAAATTCATCCATAAATGCCTGTGCCACATCCTCGCTCACTTCATAGCAGTCCTGACAGATGGACGGGCCTATAGCAGCCTGTACATCCTCCGGACGAGTACCAAAAGCTTCCTTCATGTGTTCCAAAGTCACTTTTCCCATGCGGTGAACCGTTCCCTTCCAGCCGGAGTGAGAAAGACCAATGGCTTTATGTACCGGATCCACAAAATACAGCGGCACACAGTCTGCATAAATAGTGACCAGCATCAGGCCCGGTGTATCTGTGATCAGACCATCCACATCCGTGTAATCTTTCTCCCGATCAAATCCTTTTCCCCGGTCTTCTTCCGTCACCAGGCGTACATTGGTCGTGTGAGTCTGGTCTGACAACACCAGATCTTTCATCTCAAACCCAATGGCGGTTCCCATTCTCCGGAAATTTTCCCGGACCTTCTCCGGATCATCTCCTCTGGTAAAGCTTAAATTCATGGAGTCCAGGAACCCCTCACTGACTCCTCCCATTCTTGTAGAAAAACCATGGCGCACCAGTCCCGTGTTCTCCAGATTCTCAAACACGAAATATGGTACGCCATTTTTCTCCACAAGCCGCATGTCTTCTGCTTCTGTTTTTCTCTTCCACATCATTTCTGCGTCTCCTGTTTTTACCTGTAATCAAATGCATTTTCAATGTGCCGGATCTCCTGTCCCAGCACACAGATTACATCAAAGCGGCAGGGCTGGTTCAGCTTCCGCTTTTTCCAGCAATAATACTCTGCCACTCTGGAAATCTTTTTCTGTTTCCGGTAATCCACGGCCTCCGCCGGATCACCAGCTTCACTGCTTCTGCGATATTTGACCTCCACAAAGACCAGATACCCGTCTTTTTCCGCGATCAGGTCAATCTCGCCCTGGCGGCACCGATAGTTTCTTTCCACAATTCGATACCCATGACCTTCCAGCCACTTTGCCGCCAGTCCTTCATATTCACTGCCTGTCTGCCGTTTATTCATACCCCGCTTATTCTCCACAGATATTACGGATAAAGGTTCTCCGATGAAGCGGGCAGGGACCATATTCCCGAAGAGCCGCCATATGCGCTGCTGATCCATAGCCTTTGTTAGATGCAAAGCCGTACTCCGGATATTTTGCATCCAGTGCCTCCATCATCCGGTCCCTGGTCACCTTGGCAACCACACTGGCTGCCGCAATAGACAGACTTTTTGCATCACCTTTAATAATAGGCACCTGCTTCTGCGGAAGTCCCGGAATGGTCACGGCATCGTTCAGAAGAATATCCGGCTGAACGCTTAATTTTCCAACTGCCTGACGCATGGCTTCATAGGTGGCCTGTAAAATATTGATATCATCAATGACTTCCTGGCTGACCACACCGATACCCACCGCTACCGCTGTCTCCATGATTTCATCATAGAGAAGCTCTCTCCTGCGGGCCGTCAACTTCTTGGAATCATTCAGATACAGAATCTGGCAGTCCTTGGGAAGAATCACCGCACCAGCCACCACAGGGCCTGCCAGCGGGCCTCTGCCCACCTCATCAATGCCACAGAGAATCCCCTGCACGCCATATTCTCTCTCATATGCCAGCATACCATGAATCCGCTCGATTTCCGCTTCCAGTTTCTGCTGTTTTTTTAATTCCCGTTCTTCTTTTTTCGTCATTACTGATGCCTCAAAATTCCGATCTTGGAAAGCGGCCAGATCCGTACCCAGGCTCTTCCGATAATCTGGTTTCGCTTGATCTTTCCTACGCTGGGATCACGGCTGTCCGTGCTGTCATTGCGGTTGTCACCCAGAACAAAATACTCGTCTTCTCCTAATGTAATGGGATCCGCTGCCAGTCCGGAATTTTTCATTACTTCTCTACCGTAAGATTCCTTTAATGCCTCCCCATTTATGTAAATGGTTCCGTCCACAATCTGCACCGTCTCACCGGGAAGTCCGATAATTCGTTTGATAAAATAGGTGTTATCTTCGTACTGATAGGGAAATACAATAATATCGTATCGTTTTGGATCTGAAAAACGGTAAGTCAGCTTATCCACAATCAGATTATCTCCGTCGCTCAGCGTGCTTTCCATGGAGCTTCCGCTCACATAGGTCCGCTGTCCCACAAAATGAATGATCAGGAAGGTCACTCCCACAACTACTGCCACATAGAGCAGAAAGCTTAAGATTTCCCATACCAGACCACGTCCTTTTTCCTCTGCGCCCATTCTTCTACCTCTTTTACCTGTCAGTCTTTCTTTGTCTCCGGGAATTCAAGGGTAATTCTTCCCAGTCTTCCGCTGCGGAAATCATCCATCAGGAAAGATGCCGCCTTGGCAAGATCCGCTTCGCCGCCTTTGGAGAGGCATCCTCTTGCTGCCGCAATCGCCGGAAGAATCTCCTCTTTTTTCATATCTTCCGCCACTGTAATCTTATAGCGTTCTTCCAGAGCTGCCGGAAAATGTGCCAGGAGAAATTCTCCCAGTTCCACCGCCAGTTCTTCCAGATTCAGGATCTCATCATTGACAGAACCCAACATCGCCAGACGAAGTCCTACCTGCTGGTCGTCAAACTTCGGCCACAGGATTCCCGGTGTATCCAGAAGCTCTACCTGCTTATTCAGACGGATCCACTGGGCACCCTTGGTCACACCCGGCTTATTTCCGGTCTTGGCACAGGCACGGCCTGCAAAGCTGTTGATAAAGGTGGATTTTCCTACATTAGGGATTCCCACCACCATGGCACGGACCGGACGATTTAAAATTCCTCTTTTGCGGTCTCTCTCTGTCTTTTCCTTACATGCATCCTGAATTACAGACTGCACTTCTTTCATACCATTCTTGCTTCTGGAATCCAGTTTCACCACGAAGCAGCCTTTTTCCCGGAAATAAGCCGCCCATGCGTCGTTAGCCCGCTCGCTTGCCAGATCTGCCTTATTCAGAAGAATCAGTCTCGCCTTTCCTTTTCCAAGATCATCAATATCCGGATTCCGGCTGGAAAGGGGTGCTCTTGCGTCCACAAGCTCGATGATCAGATCAATCAGCTTGATATTTTCCTGCATCATTCTCCGGGCTTTCGTCATGTGTCCCGGATACCATTGAATATTCATCTATCTGCTCCTTTTCTATTGCCCTTTGGGAATCGGTCCGAAATTCTCCCATGGAAGGCTGACGAACCAGGCTTTTCCATAAATATCTTCTGTCTTTACATTACCTATATCCGCGTTACGGCTATCCTCACTCTGATCGCGGTTATCTCCCAATACAAAATACTCACCGGTTCCTATCGTAATCTCATCCTCTGCCACACCGGCATAATCCATCTGTTCACTGCCAAGTCCCGTCTCATAGAGATCGCCATTTACATAGACAAAACCGTCCTTGATCTGCACTTTGTCGCCTGGAACGGCAATGACTCTTCTCATATAATAATGGGAATTGGTATTTCCATTGGGTTTAAACACAATGACATCGCCCTGCTTCGGCGCTGACAGAAGATAGCTGAACCGGTTGACCAGCACTGTATCTCCACTGTGGATCGATGGCTCCATGGCCTGGCCGATGCAGGTAAGTGCCGTCATAAAATAAAAAACCAAAATGCATCCAATGGCAAATGCCAGCACACACTCTCCTGCCCATAAAAGAATCTCCTGAATCGCAGAAGCCTGAATCCGCTTTCTTCTTCTGTAAAAACTGAGTCCTTTTCTCCTTCTCAAGCACTCTGCCTCCTTAGGTAAAAAAAGGGACATAATACTCTCGTATATGTCCCTCACATTCACAGCTTATTTACCACCGTAATTATTTTACAAGCTCTTTCACCTTTGCTGCTTTACCAACGCGGTCTCTTAAGTAGTTCAGTTTTGCACGTCTTACTTTACCATGACGAACAACTTCTACTTTCTCTACGTTCGGGGAATGCAGCGGCCAGGTCTTCTCTACGCCGATACCGTTGGAATTCTTTCTAACAGTGAAGGTCTCTCTGTTGCTTCCGCCCTGTTTCTTCAGTACAGTTCCCTCGAATACCTGAATTCTCTCACGGTTGCCCTCTTTGATCTTTGCGTATACTTTTACAGTATCTCCTACGTTAAAGCTCGGTACTTCTGCTTTCAGCTGTGCAGCCTCAAGGCTCTTAATAATCTCGTTCATTGTGTTCCTCCTTATTTACTTCGATGTTCTTAATACCCTTCCGGTAACAGAGGACCATCTCCTTTTTCTCACAACGTATTTTATATTATCATACTTCTTTTAACTTGGCAAGGAATTTTTTATCCTGTTTTGTAAGATTTGCATTTTCCAGCAAATCCGGTCTTCTTTCAAGAGTACGGATCAGAGACTGCTCCCTTCTCCACTTCTCTACATTGGCATGATGGCCAGACATCAGGATAGGCGGTACCACCTTATCACGCCATACTTCCGGCCGGCTGTACTGGGGATATTCCAGCAGATTATCATGGAAGGAATCAAATTCCGCGGAGTCTTCATTATGAAGCACGCCGCCTACCAGACGGGAAACCGCATCCATGATCACCAGTGCCGGGAGTTCTCCTCCGGTCAGCACATAATCGCCGATGGACACTTCCTCATCCACGATCTCTTCCAGGACGCGCTCGTCAATTCCTTCGTAATGGCCGCACAGAAAGATCAGTTCTTCTTCCTGCGCCAGTTCCTCCGCCATCCGCTGATTGAAGACCTTTCCCTGGGGGCTCATATACAATACCTTCGGCTTCTTCGGAAGCTTCGCTGCGATGGACTGATAGGCCAGATAGACCGGCTCTGCCTGCATCACCATACCAGCTCCTCCCCCGTAAGGATAATCGTCTACTCGGTTATGTTTATTAACAGAAAAATCGCGGATATTGACAGTGTCCAGGCTTAACAGCCCTTTTTCCACGGCTCTTCCTGTAATACTTGTCTGAAATCCGTCCCGAATCATATCCGGAAACAGTGTTAATACATGAAAATTCATTAGTCCAATAAGCCCTCCAGCACATGAACCGTCATTCGTTTTTCTTCTACATTCACATCGAGAATGCAGTCTCGGATAGCCGGGAGAAGAATCTCTTCTCCATCGGAAGTCTCTACCACATAGACATCATTGGCTCCGGTCTCCATAACGTCGATCAGTGTTCCCAGCGTCTCGCCCTCATCCGTTACCACTTCCATATCAATGAGATCTGCAATGAAATTCTCATTTTCTCCCAGCGGAACAGCTTCCTCTCTGGGAATCAGCAGATCTTTGCCCTTATATGGCATGATCTCATCTATATTATTGAAGCCTTTAAACTTCAGAATAACCTGATTTTTGAAAAATTTTACCTGTTCAATTTCCAGCGTCTTTTTCTCTCTTCCAGTATCCAGAATCACTTCTTTTAATTTCTTGAATCTGGCCGGATCATCCGTCGTCGGAAATACCTTTACCTCTCCGCGCACACCATGCGTGGAAGAGATCACACCAACTCTTAAAAAATCTTCCATCAATACGTTCTCCATTATGATAATGAAAGGACGCCGGGAAACCGGGAACTCCTGAACTTTTCAGCCCGGAGCTTCCGGTCACGGCGTCCTGTCCGCGACCGTTAATTACTGCACGATCTCTACTACTACTTTTTTATCGTCTTTGGAAGCTGCTGCCTTCACGACAGAACGGATAGCTTTTGCAATACGGCCCTGTTTGCCGATCACCTTACCCATATCGTCTGCTGCTACGTGAAGTTCTAAGATTGTAGCATTTTCCTTTTCCGTCTCGGTGACAACCACCTCATCCGGATGGTCAACCAGTGACTTTGCAATCACCTCTACCAGTTTTTTCATACTTCCACCTCCGTGGTGTCCTTAAGAAAAGAACTTATTTGGTGATTCCTGCCAGTTTGAACAGTTTACCAACCATCTCAGTCGGCTGAGCGCCGTTAGCAAGCCATTTTTTAGCTGCCTCTTCGTTGATGTTGAAAGTACTCGGATCGTTGTTCGGATCATAAGTTCCGATCTCCTCGATGAAACGTCCGTCACGCGGGGATCTGGAATCTGCTACGATTACTCTGTAAAACGGTGCCTTTTTCTGTCCCATTCTTCTTAATCTGATCTTTACTGCCATTGTTTCTTCCTCCATTAAATAAATGTATTGTAGTTTATATTCTATAGCGTAAACGGAAAATCCGGATGCATCTGTTCCCTAGAAGGGTAATTTGCCGAACATTCCTTTTTTACCAAATTTACCTTTGCCGCCCATCAGTCCAGGCATCTGCTTCATCATCTTTCTACTCTGCTCGAACTGTTTTACCAAACGGTTGACTTCACTGATATCCACGCCTGCGCCATTGGCAATTCTGCGCTTTCTGGACGGATTCAGAATCGACGGATTCTGACGTTCCTTGACGGTCATGGAAAGAATCATTGCCTCAATACGAGCCATCTTCTTCTCATCTACAGCATCTTCCAGCTGTTTCATCTGTGCGCCGCCCATACCCGGCATCATGCTTAAGAGAGCACCAATGCCGCCCATCTTCTTCATCTGCCGCATACTTTCCAGATAGTCCTCAAAGTCGAACTGGTTCTTCTTCATCTTCTGAACCATCTTCTTGGACTGTTCCTCGTCAATGGACTCCTGTGCCTTCTCAATCATGGTCAGGATATCACCCATGCCAAGAATTCGGGATGCCATACGATCCGGATAGAACTGTTCCAGATCGGAGAGCTTCTCTCCCATACCAACATACAGGATCGGCTTTCCGGTCACTGCACGGATGGAAAGCGCTGCACCACCACGGGTGTCGCCATCCAGCTTGGTAAGGATCACTCCGTCGATACCGACTTTGTCCACAAAAGTAGAAGCTACATTCACTGCATCCTGTCCGGTCATGGAATCCACAACCAAAATGCTGTAATCCACATTGACATTTTCCTTGATTTCCACAAGCTCTTCCATCATGGATTCATCAATATGAAGACGTCCTGCGGTATCCAGAATGACAACGCTCATGCCATGCTTTTTCGCATGCTCCACAGCGGCTTTTGCAATGTCCACCGGCTTGTTCTGATCGCCCATGGAAAATACTTCCACGCCCTGCTTCTCTCCGTTGATCTGCAGCTGTTTGATGGCCGCGGGACGGTAAACGTCACAGGCTGTCAGCAATACTTTCCGGCCCTTAATCTTAAACTTTCCGGCCAGCTTGGCTGCGGTGGTCGTCTTACCCGCTCCCTGAAGACCCGTCATCATAATAACGGTAATCTCGTTGGAGGGACGAAGCTTGATCTCTGTGGTCTCGCTCCCCATCAGTTTGACCATCTCTTCATTTACAATCTTGATAACGGTCTGTCCCGGTGTCAGGCTCTCCAGCACATCCGTGCCGACTGCTCTCTCTTCCACCGCTTTGATGAACTGTTTTACCACCTTGAAGCTTACGTCTGCTTCCAGAAGTGCAAGTTTGACTTCCTTCAGGCCAGCTTTTACATCGGCCTCGGTCAGTCTTCCTTTTCCCCGAAGGTTCTTAAATACGTTCTGTAGTTTTTCTGATAAACTGTCAAATGCCATCTATAGCTCCTCCAGGATCTTGGCTGCGATCTGTCCGATCTTCTGCATGGACGGATCATCTTTTTCATTTTCGGTAAGCTTGTGTATCTCTCCCACTTTTCCGCGGAGATCCACAAAGCGCTCCACCAGATGAAGCTTCTCTTCATATTCATTCAGAAGCCGTGTACTGCGCTTGACCATGTCATGCACGCCCTGTCGGCTGATGTTCAGGGACTGGGCCACCTCGCTTAAGGAGTAGTCATTCAGTACCACATCTTCATATACCTGCTTCTGATGCTCTGTCAAAAGCTCACCATAAAAATCATATAAAAGCGTCTGTCTCAGAATCTCTTCCATCGTTGTCACCTTGTGTATCTTACACGATTCAGGTGGTGGTGTCAAGTGTTTTTTCTTGTCACACATATGTTCGAGAAATTTCGTCAATCTCCGTCACTTTCATTTTCAATATATCCACGTTTGTTATACTCTCCGTGTGGTTGTGTCAGACTTCGTTATATTGAGGGTATTTGTCACAAGATTGTCACAAATCTGTCACGAGATCCGAACCGCTTTTATAACTGCCTCCTGCTCTTTTTTCTTCTCTTCGCTAAGGTCTGCGTATACGTCCAGTGTTGTATTGATACTTGCATGTCCTAACATATAGCTGACCGCTTTCATATCTGCGCCGACAGAATAAGCGAGGCTTGTGTAGCTGTGGCGGCTCTGGTGTGGTTTCCATACTTCTATTTTTTCCTTTCCCATCTTCTCCGCCTCTTTATTGTGACGCTTTGTAATACGCGCTATAAGCTCCCTGAAAGGTGGTTCGCTCCATACATTCCCGTTATTATTGAGAAATACAAAGCCCTTTACCTCTCCTTTTATGTTGCCTGAATCGTCCACACCTGGGAGGGTTGGGGTCTCCCTTGCACTCTGCATCTTCAAACGCAGGAGGGCAAGTTTTACAGTGTCATTCATTGCGATCGTGCGGACTGATGTTTTACTTTTGGGGCTGCCTACTGCCAGAGTAAAGCCGTAGTCCTTTTCCCTGTACCGGTTCAATGATTTATTTATGTGAATCTCCCCGGCTTTGGTGTCCACGTCCTCCCAAGTCAACGCCGCAAGCTCTCCGATTCTCATACCAGTATTAAACAGAACCAAAAACGCCGGGTAACTATATGAATATCTGTCACTATTTCGCACATACTCCAAAAAGATTTTTATATGTTCCTCCGGCACCGGCTCCCGCTTTTCACTTTCTGTCTGTGGTAACTGTATATTTTTAGCCGGATTCTTTACTATAATATCGTAAGCGATGAATAACCCACCGTTCCACAAACGCCTCACCATATGGGATAATGACACCAGTAACAGTAAAAGACTGTGTCTTCTGTCTTAACT